>NZ_JBCLNI010000004.1:0-159189 GCF_039062885.1 Blautia sp. 2227st1_G12_2227SCRN_220401
AACAGGTTCTGTCCTCGATAACTAATGACATATCTTATATCAGTTTTTTCTGTTTACACAAAACTTGAAACGCTCTCGAACTGATAACAACTATCAGCCCTTTCATATTTGTTAATTCCATATATGTAATTTTTTTAAGATATCAGAAGTGATTTCAAATGCTTTTTTGCCAGTTGCATTAGAATCACTTTGGATATTGGTTGCAAAATAATAGCTGTTATCGGAAGTTTCTACATATCCGATAAACCAGCCGTTGATATCCTGTCCGTTGACACGACCGGTTCCAGTTTTTCCGTAGAAATTACCATTAGGTGTACTGGCAATTTTTATAGCATTTTTAACAGAAAATACATTTTGGAAATTTAGATGGAATTCATTTGTGTTAAATTTTTTTAATAATGTTACTTGCTCTAAAGGCGAGATTTTTAATGAAAAATCGGACCAGTATAAATCCAGATTTGAACTGGTTGTTTGGTTTCCATATTCTATTTTATTCAAAAATTCCTGGACTCTGTTAATTCCGAGCTGCGAATCAATTGCCTGGAAATACCAGTTAACGGAATTTTGCATAGCAGAGTTTAAATCCTGATCAGCTTCCCAGGATGGAAAAGGAAAGGCATCACCATTCCATGTCATGGAAGAGTGTTCTGGTGTGATGATTCCGGATTCCAACCCTAATAATGCATCGTATATTTTGTAGGTAGACTCTGGCGGAATACGTTTGGTGGCTTCTTCAAGATCGTATATTTTCCAGGAATCCAAATTATTGTCATACAAAACAAATGATCCATCATATGTTCCAAATGTTTCGGATATATCTAACAGGGAGATATTTTTGTCTGTATCACTAAAATGATATACGTTTTGAGTAGAGGCATCAATGGATAAAATGGGTGTACATCCAATAAAAACAGCACTAATGACCAGATAAATTATCAATGCTCTCATTTTTTGATAAAGAGTTTCTTTCCTAAAAACGGCGATGTTGAGAATACGTCGTTTCATCTGCCTGAAATTTCCGGACATTCCAACTGCCAGTGGAGAGGAAAAAGAGGATATTTTTTCTGCAAAATTAATCAGTGTAGTTCCATAAGCTTGGTATTCATCAGCAGAAATCATCTGCAATACAGCAGAATCACAGGCTATTTCACGGTCACAGAGAATTTCTTTTAAAGTGTACCAAACAAAAGGGTTAAACCAGTAGAGTATATTACTTATGACCATGAGGAAGCCAATAAATGTATCTTTGTGACGGTAATGCTGTAATTCGTGTAGCAGCATAAAACGCATATCATCAGGATTCAGTTCGGAAATTAAATGGATGGGAATGTAAATTCTGGGATGTATTATTCCGATTAAAACTGGTGATTTTAAAAATGCAGTACTGTAGACTGATACTGGGTGAGAGATTTTAAGTTCCTTTAAACAATTGTAATAAATAGTTTTTACCTGCTGATTTTGAAGCGGGAGAGCAGATCTTTTTATGGAACGTACATAGTTTAATGAATGAAGGGTGAGGACTGACATAATCATAACACCCGTTATCCATATTAGAAAGAGTATGGTATTCAAGCCTCCAGAAAATTGACTACTGATGGAAACTGAAAAATCATTCACCTGGTTTAACAAAATATTTTGTGTATTACTGGTAAGTTCGGATAGCGTGTCGGTACCAGAGTTAAGTCCTGAGTCAGTTTGAAAAAAATGTAACCATGAAAAAAGTTGTGAGCCATGAATCTGTACAGGAAAAAATGGCACGGCAAGTAATAAAAATAAAAGAAAACAGAGATGGTACTGTGTAGTCGCAGATAAATATTTTTTCAGAAGTTTTTTTGTTCCGATTATTACAAGTGTAAAAATACATATGAAGATATTACTGATTAAAAAGTGGATGATCCAGTTGCTCATTCAAAACCTCCTATTTCTGATGTTTTGATAATAAATGGCGTAAGTTATCAATTTCTGTTGAAGAGAGCTTATCGTCTTCAAGGTAAGAAGCCAGCATAGAAGAAAGATTTCCATTATAATATCGCTTTAAAAAAGAATTGCTTTCCTGGCGTATATATTCATCTTCTTGGACTAATGGAGTATAGACAAATACCCGGCTTTGTTTTTCGCAGGAAAGAGCTTTTTTGGAAACAAGTCTCTTGATAAGAGTTTGAATTGTTTTTGGACTCCAGCTGGTAGTTAGAGTAAGTTTTTCTGTAATTTCATTTGTATTGATGGGAGCATATTTCCATACAATTTTCATAACTTCAAATTCGGCTTCTGAAATCTGGGGTAGTGACATAATAAAATCCTCCTGCTAAATCCTACATATGTAATAAATATATTATATTACTTGTAGAAGAAAAAAGTCAAATGGCAGATGATATATAGAATATAAAATTAATAATGTAGAGGCAATAAAGGTGAAAAAGATAGAAATTATTGAGAGAATCACAGATGCTAATGGAAGCATAAGTGAAAACATATTGACTAGCTGGGAACATAAAAACCAATTCATACCGGAAATTATAAGGTTTGGAGAATTAAAAATATATCTACAGGAACGAATTGTTAAAAAGAATGATAGTGATGTTCATCTTTCAAAATATGAATATGATATTTTACTTTTTTTAGCGAAAAGTCCAGGTAGAATATTTGGAAAAGAAATGGTTTATGATCTGGTATGGAATGAACCTTATTCCGGTGATTATAATGTGGTTATGCGACATATCTGCAATATCAGAGAAAAAATAGAAGATGATCCTGGACAACCATTATATATACAAACAGTACGAGGTGTAGGATATCGGTTTAATGGGAATTTAGGCAGCGAGTGAAATCGCTGCCTATTATTATGGTTTTACAAAGAAGGGAGTTGGTTATGAGAAGATCTTTGTATTTCAGGAGCATCCTGTTTGAGATATTTGGACAGGTTTTGATGTATCAATTCCAACTCTTTTATTTCTTGCTTAAAAGAAACGTATTGAGTATTTAGAGATTCTTTTCTGGAAATAAGATCTGCAATTTGCTCTTGCAACTTATTGGAATTAAGATGTTTCAGGTTTATACCATTTTCCTGTAAAATATGTTCAGCACCCGCGAAAAGAATAATTTGAGATTCATATTTACGGAAATAACGATCTGGATCTTTGGAGCTTTTATAATGGTCGTCGTAAATTTTATTTTTCTGATATTGTTCGGCATATTTTAGCATTTCTCGAAGATGGCGTATCTGAGACTCGAGAGAAACAACAGAGGTATTTACCTCTTTTTGCTGCATATGTAACAAGGCTATGCGGTCTTCAAGTTCTGAAAAATTATGTAGATTATGTGTGAACATCTTGTTATATTCAGCAGAGACAATTTTTAAATTTTCCTTATTTGCCCATTTCTGAAGTCCAATGTTTCCTGCTATATTGGGAGTGTTGGTGTCTATTAACTTATTACGAACAGAAGGAACAGTAGTTCTGTGGAGCTTATTATTAATGCGTTCTTTGATACGTTCCTTAGTAAAATTTTTTCCTAAAGATTTAGCACTTCCACGCACTGGATGGGACATATCGGGAGAACGAAAGGTAATGTATTTTCTGCTGTTTTCGCCAAATTCTGCGTTTTTTATTTCATATCCTTTAGCTTCCATAAATGCAAGAAATTCTGAATAAGTGGAAACGATTCGGATTGTCTGGTTGATATCTTTTCGCAGCTGCGCTTTTTTACTGGATTCAGATTTATTTGCAGCCCATTCATTGTATTTCATTCCTTTTTTACCATCTGGCATAATTGTGGACAGGTTATGTTCCTGGCATAAAGTGTCGCTGAGATTTCGTATTTTCCAGTAATTCTTTTTACAGTCATGGTAATGAGAAAAAGTGATGTTATCTGCAGAACAGAAAATTAAATGGTTATGTACATGACCTTTATCAGTGTGTGTTGTCAGAACATAGGAGTATTTTCCCTCCAGTAAGCGATCCGCAAATTCTTTGCCAATTTGATGGGCTTCTTCATAGGAAACTTCACCAGGGGAAAATGCCTGAATCAGATGAAATGCCTTATTTGTATTGTGCGGATCTCTGCAGTCATGTGTATGATCCAAAGTGTATTTAAAGTCAAGAACGGCTGTTTCGGGAGAGCAGGCAAAGGAAGAAATATATAGATTCTGGTCAGTTTTATCTGGATTGCAGATGTATTCTATTGCTTTATCAACGGTTGTTTTGATACCATGGATTTTTGTAACTGCCATATTTTTTCCATTAACTCCTTTATATCGTCCAGGTCCTTTGGGTAAACTGTATTGGTACTGTTTATACGATGGGTGATCTGATTCAAATTGCTGCTGATATTGCCCAGCAGGGTATTCATTTTTCGGATATGAGAGTAGTCTACTTCATATACAAATCCATATAAGATCATTTTCCGTAGAAAGGCAGATTTGCTTTTCATCCTGGAAAGACGATATTTTTCTTCTAAAATGTATTGTTCGTCATCATTCAAATAAAATTGTACGGGATGAATTCTGGTACGTTTGCTCATTGAAATCCTCCAATTCGTTTTTTTCTATAAAAAAGAGTACAAAAAAACTGTCTAACCAGTTCGGCTATGACAGTTATGGTACTTGGTTTTTTGTTGGTTTGGACAGATGTATCTGTAAGTTATTTTAACAGGACTGGGTGAAAGCGTCAAATTAAGAAATTATAAAATATGAGAGGGCCAGGGATACTCCCTGATACATTTTGGTAGAATGAACCGGAAAGGGAATTTGACAAAATGAGCCAGGTGTCATGACACTGGCAGTGCTTGCTTCTTTTGGGGTGTAGCCTGCAAAGCAGGCTATGCAAAAGCTATAAAACATAAATAGAACTGTGAGAAGTGGTTGAGAATACAATCCTGATAGCGTATAATCAGAGAAAGAAATCGTAAGTGAGGGATAAATTTGAAACGTGAAGAAATTTTTCAATATGTAAAAGAGCAATATGGAACTGAACCGGAATATTTATGGAAAAAAGATCCTGATTCTGCGGTGCTTCGACATAAAAATGGAAAATGGTATGCTATAATTATGGTAGTGGAAAAGAAAATACTGGGATTAGAAGAAGATGGAAACATTGACATCCTGGATGTAAAATGTGATCCTGATCTGGTTGGGATGATTATTCAAACGTATGGATTTTTACCGGGGTATCATATGAATAAGCAACACTGGATTACGATTCTTTTGGATGATTCTGTCAGTGAAGCTAAGACGCTGGATTTTCTGGATATGAGTTATGATTTAATTGACAGTGGGAAGTAATAAAAAAGGAAGCCTTTCAGAAAAATCTCTGATCGGCTCCCAGGTATTCATTCTGGATATGTATAAGTTGATCTTTGCAACAGGATATTTTCCCAATCTCGTTCATGGCGCAACACTCGGAGAATATGAATCTCTTTTGTTTCTTCCATTATAATATAAAAAATAATAGATGGCGGAAAAGATCTTTTATGTATGGAATATCCTCTGTACAGAATTTGAGTTCGGGGAAAGGCAGTACTGAACTGGCCTAAATTCTGCATTTGTTCTTTCAGATCAGATTGAAAACGGTCAGCACGTTGCTGGCCGAATTCTTCTTCAATATAATCTGCAATGTCTGTGACATCGTAAATTGCTTCCCAGGTTAAAATAATTTTATATTCTTGCATTTCTTCGTGCATCCCTTAATTCTGTGATTTTGCGAAAAGCATCTTCTAGTGGCAATTCACGACCAGCTTCCATATCATCAATTCCCCGGTCTAACATGCGGAGAAGATGATTGTTTTCCTGGTTTTTATCGGTTGTAGGGACTTTTTTTGTTAATTCCATGAAATCACTCCAATCATACGGTTTATAAATAGTGTATGTTGTTCAGAAGTATCTATCCATAGTTTAGCATAGAATGGGCAGCAATACAATTGAATTATTTTGCAGGAGCGTCCGTCAGACCAAGAAGATATTCGCAGGAAACATTAAATACTTCGGCCAGTGCGACAACTTCGTAGTCGGGAACGAAACGTGTGCCTTGTTCAATTCGCAGGATTGCCAGATCATTAAAATCATATCCTGCAAGTTGTAATTTGGCAGCGAGTGTTTTCTGAGTAAGATTATGAGCCTTTCGTAATTCTTTTACCCGTTGTCCTATTCTGTTTTTACTGTTCGTTTTTTTATCCCAATAAATAATCATTCTGATCCTCAAAAGTTTCTAAAGATGAAGTATTATTATTGATTTTAAGGAAAAATATTGTTACTATACTTCTAAAGATGAAGTTTTTGGAAAGTTTATTTGATTTTTGAAATAAGAAAATGATAATGCTGCCTGTAATGAGAAATAATTCTAGTGAGAGGTGGAAAGAAGATGAATGAATTTTATGAAGCAGTATCGAATTTGTTTGAGGAATTGCGCTGTGACTCCGGAGAAAGAGAATATACAGTACAGCCGGAAGAATGGAAAGAAGCAGAGAAGAATTTGAAACAAATACAAAAGAAGCTGCCACTACATCTGGAAAAAATCCCAGAGCGTGAGCAGAATTTCTGGAATAAATATCTGGATCAGTTAGAACATTTCCATTATGAAGAGGAGCAGCGGGCTTATTATCAGGGAATGATGGATGTAGTTGAGTTTCTTATTAACATAGGGGCAATAAAGAAATCCACAAATGTTAAGAGAATGATAGAAAAATATGCACGTTAAGAGTGGCGGTATGGGAAACCATACCGCTTCTTCAGAATAATTCAGATAGAATTCAAATGAATTTCAGGGATCTTGTTTATCGTGATCTGTAGGAATTTTGTATGTGCGCAGGTATGCTTCTACGATGGCAAGGATAGCGGTAATTTGCTCATCGTTGCATTTTGACAGGTACATGAGCAGGCGTTGATAATCAAGATTATCTGTATGATTGTTTGGATAAAACAATGGTTCAGGAGGAACATTTAAAGCGCGTACCAGTTTTCTGATTTTATGAAAACTGGGAACTCGGCCCCCATTTTCAATTTCCTTTAAATATCGGCTGGACATTTCTGCTTTTTCAGCTAATTCTTCATAAGTCAATTTTTGCTCGTGTCGGGCGTTCTTAAAAAACAATCCCAGTTCTTTATCTGTTTGTTTTGGCATATGATACACCTCCATGTTTAGTGTATAGTTCCCTTTCTTGAAAGAAAATGAACTAATATTTCACTAAAAAAGAGGGTGATATTTCACTTTTTAAAAGACATATAAAATTCTGAATTTCCGTAAAACAGATCCGGAGGTATTGGAAAGATTAAGAATTTTATTGTCTGGTATCACATCCGTCATTACGTGACGGATGAAATAGATAAATAGTTCAAAAAAGCAAATAAATTTCTTTACCTCAAAAAGTGAATTATATACCACAAGAAATGATGGCAAAATATTATCTTTTGATATAAATAGCGTCCGATGGGCTAAAAACTACCCATTAGGACGTTTTTTATATACCTCAAAATACAGGAAAAACAATTTTCTCGTATTTATTAAGAAATTTTTTAAAAATTTCTTCCCACACCCCGACAAATGCACTCATCCGTTTGGGATATGTGTGAAGGGGAAGCAAGAACTTTGCTTATTGCCTACCGGCGGGGAAGGAGGTGAACTCTTATGGAGCAATCCTCTTTTCAAGATGAGCAGACAGTCAGACATCAGTTTGATTCTCTGTGCAAGCTGGCATTGAAAAGTGAAGTTATTAATTATGAAAAGCATATGGCATATCGCCAGAAGTATGAAGTGATGTTGTCAGAAGTATCAGAAAAGGAGTTGAGCAGACTTTTTATAATGGATGAGCATGAAATGGAAACACATCGTTTTCAGGTTCTGGGTTACGACATAGAAGTCAAAGATGCATTGATTGCTGAAGCACTGCAGACACTTACTGAAAAGAAAAGGAATGTTGTGTTATTATCATATTTTATGGATATGAGTGATGCAGACATTGCCAGAGAAATGAATCTTGTACGCAGCACAATTAATGAGCATCGTAGACGATCACTGGAACTGATGAGAAAAAATATGGAGGAATCTGCAAATGAAAAAAAGTAAAAAACAGAAATGCGCATTTGATTTGCTGCCATTCCATGTTATTGAGGCAGCATCAACTGGTGATACTGAGGCAATCCAGGCAGTGTTGAAGCATTATGAAGGGTACATAACAGTTTTGGCTACCAGAAAAATGTTTGACGAATTTGGACAGGTGCATTACTGTGTAGATGAAACTCTGCGTCAACGCCTGGAAGCAAAACTGATTACTAAGACCTTGGGATTTGATACGAAATCATATGTAAGGAAAAGTAATCAGTAAAGGGAGTATTTAATATAGATTCCTTTTCCCCTTCAGGAATTTTTGTACCTTGAAAATTGTATATTGTTTTACATACAGGACGTGAAGATATGTAGAGCCACTAGGTAAATCCGCCATGATATATCTGCTCTGTTAATGGAGTAAATACGAGGAAATGCTGAAATATAACATTGAAGTAAAGGTATGGAGCGAGAAGAATTTGACAAAATGTGCAGCAGCTGCACAGGGCGACGAAGCATATCTGTGATAATGATACTTCCAGAAAAAAGCTGGTCATATTTAATGACGGTGCAAAACCGATGTGGGCAGAGTACTGAACTGCCACCTGTATTGTAATTTTATCTGCCGATGACAGTGTATAAAATTGTAAATTGTCATGGGCAGATAAAAATGTTTTGTCCAAAGAGAAAAGGAGGAGAGAAGAGTGGCGATTAAAATTGAAAAAGGTAAGATTCCAATTTGGGAAAAATATATGCTTACGGTGGATGAAGCAGTGCAATATTTTGGAATAGGTGAAAAGAAAATAAGGATGCTTATTTCGGAACATCTAAATTCAGAATGTTGCTTTACAGTCCAGGTGGGGTGTAAGTCATTGATTAACCGTAAGAAATTTGAGGCCTTTCTGGATCAGACTACGTCTTTGTAAAAAATATACGAACAATTTAGCACTTTAAAGTGGAAATGCTAGCCCTGGTATGATATAATACCTATATCGTGCTAGGGCTTCTTCGTAGAAAGGGGCGAAGACGTTTGGGTAAAACAAAACGTGACCAAAAACGACGGGATAAAAAAGGTCGAATTTTACGAAACGGAGAAAGTCAGAGAAAAGATGGAAGATATGCGTTTGTATATACAGATTGTTATGGAAAGCAGAAGTTTTTGTATAGTTGGAAATTAGAGCCAACAGATTCTCTGCCAACTGGATGCAGACCATGCTTAGCGCTAAGGGAAAAAGAAAAGAATATCCAAAGAGATTTACATGATGGTATAGTACCTTACGGAGGAAATTTAACAGTTTTGGATTTGGTTCAAAAATACATTGGACAAAAAAAGGGGGTTCGTCATAACACTCAGGCGAACTATGATTTTGTGATCAATATAATAAAAAAAGAAGAATTCGGAACCAGAAGAATAGATAAAATAAAATTGTCGGATGCAAAAGCATGGTTTATTAAACTGCAAGCAGATGGAAGAGGATACAGTTCCATTCACAGTGTGCGTGGAATTGTAAGACCTGCATTTCAGATGGCAGTTGAAGATGATTTACTGCGCAAGAATCCTTTTGAATTTCAATTATGTACAGTTGTCGTAAATGACAGTGTTACAAGACAGGCAATTACAAAAGAACAAGAAGAGTTATTTCTGGAGTTTATCCGAAATGATGACCATTACTCAAAATACTATAATGGAATGTTTATTTTGTTTAAGACTGGACTTCGTATTTCTGAGTTTTGTGGATTGACAGTGAAAGATATTGATCTTCAGGAGAGAAAAATCAATGTGAATCATCAGCTTCAGAGAACCAGAGGAATGCAGTACGTCATTGAAGATACCAAAACTTCAAGTGGAACACGAATGTTACCGATGACAGATGAAGTTTATGAATGTTTTGAACAGATTGTGAAAAACCGTAAAAAAGTAAGGGTTGAGCCGATTATAGATGGATATAGTCGATTCTTATTTCTGGATAAAAAAGATATGCCTGAAGTAGCACTTCATTGGGAAAAACATTTTCAGTGGGCGTTAGGAAAGTATAATCGTACTCATGAGGAACAAATGCCAAAGATCACGCCTCATGTATGCAGGCATACATATTGTTCCAATATGGCGAAAGCTGGAATGAATCCGAAAGCACTCCAATATTTAATGGGACATTCTGATATAGGGGTTACGTTAAATGTATATACACATCTGGGATTAATTGATGCAAAAGAAGAGATGAATAGGATTGCAAAACTGGCATAGTATGATAAAATAATAGAAAAAAGAATTAAGAATAATCTGATTATAAGGTTCTTAGAAAGCCTGTTTTCCAGGCTGATTATTACTAAGAAGTTACTAAATTTGGATAAGAAAATATACGAATTTATGCTGTGATATACAGGAAAATGACAGGATTGAAGATTATCGGAAAATGCCTGTAAACAGCGTAAATACAGCATTTCAAGGAGTTTTAAGCAATGATAAGAGTGTTATTTGTCTGCCACGGCAATATCTGCAGATCAACCATGGCCGAGAGTGTTTTTACGCACAAGGTAAAAACGCTCGGCCTTTCAGATCAGTTTTTGATCGATAGTTTTGCAACAAGTACAGAGGAGATTGGGAATCCACCTCACAGAGGAACAGTGAACAAGCTGAGAGAAGTGGGAATACCACTGGTTCCGCACAGAGCGAAGCAGATTACGTGGGCAGATTATGAAAAATCCGATTATATTATTGGTATGGATTCTGCTAATATGCGTAATCTTAACAGGATGCTGAAGAATGACCCGGAAGAGAAGCTTTATAAGTTTCTGACTTTTGCCGGATCAGGACGGGATATTGCGGATCCTTGGTATACAGGAAATTTTGACGAAACTTATGAAGATATACAGGAAGGTTGTGAGGGATTTCTGGATTATCTGGAGAAACATGGAGAAATCCATTACTGATATTTCGGAATGAGACACAAATCTGAAACAATACAAAAGGTATGACAGCAAAAGGCAGCGGAAGCTGCTTTTTCTGTCGATGAAAACTTCTTTACAAATCTGAAAACTTCTATTATACTTGTCCATACAGCAAGCAACTCAAATTCAGCAGAGAAATCTGCTCTCTGCAATTCTACAGTGGAAGTTCTTTCCACAGAAATATCTAATCATGTTATCAGATCAGAATCATTTTGTGCGTCGTTGTGAGAGCGCACAGGATTTTGTCAGGACATTCGTCCGCTTTGTTTCGCAGAAAGGAAATTAAATATGGAAAAAAGTTATGAAACTTTTGTCACGGACCTGAGAAAGCTTCTTCTTGCGGCTATGGATCTGAAGGAAGAAGAAATTTATTTTTCAAACGATGGAGAGAAATATGGCTGTTTGGGAGATAGGCTATTTGTAGAGAGTGGTCATATGGAAAAGGCAAAAACAGTCTGCGGGTTGCATACAGAAGAACTTTATAAAAGGTACTGTCAGGAACATTCTTTTGAAAATATCGTTCATGATTGTGTTAGGGAGATAAAAAAAGTCAGTGAAAATTGTGTGCTATGTGATTTGGACGATCTGAAAGATTATGAGAAGGTAAAAAGCAGACTTTTTATTCGACTTCTGAATGCAGATAAAAACAGGACTATACTGAAGGAGTTGGTTCATCACGAAATCGGAGATATTGCTTTAGTGGTTTATTATCTTGCAGGAGAAAAAGAGGGATATGTTCTGAGTGCAAAGATCAAGAAAAGCTTTGTGGAGAAATGGGGAAAAGATGCGGATACTGTTTTCGAAGCTGCTCTAATAAATACATATTTTATCAGTCCACCAAGAATCTATCATTGGGAAAAAATGCTGTTTGATAAGACATATGAAGGAGATAATTTCATGGATATCCTTGGAACATACCATCCAAATAAAGGGATTGCCGGGAATTGCCTGAGTACAGAAAAGCGTACTAATGGAGCGGCAGCAATCTTTTTGCCCGGGGTAGCCAGACGTCTTTCTGAACTTCTGGGTTCAGACCTGTATCTGGTTTTTACCAGTGTTCATGAAGTAATGGTCCATAATGCGGATGTGGTTTATCCGGAAGATTTGAAAGAAGTTCTAAGTGATACGCTCGAGAAAGCAACTCCGGAAGAGGATTATCTGACATCTTCCATTTATCGATACAGCAGAAGGAGTGGTGAATTCTCTGTGGAATTGAAATGAGATAAAGAGAGGTGACATATGGAAGTGCTTTGAGTTTATCGTTATTTGGCATTAGAACAGAAATTAAGGCCGGAATCCATCATAAAGAATGAAATTCCGGCCAGGTTCTTTCCATGTGTTATGCTGTTTGTCTAACTATTATAAAAGTTCTTTTTTGTGGTTTAGCTGAGAAGTGCGGAATCGTTGGAAAATTCTTCACCGCTGGCTTCTTCGAATTTGTCCAGGAGATCTTTGACTGTAAGCTTTTTCTTTTCTTCGCCCTGGATATCCAGAATGATCTTTCCCTCCCACATCATGATCAGACGATTGCCGTGAGTGATTGCATCACGCATGTTATGGGTGATCATCATGGTTGTCAGATGATCGCGGTTTACGATCATGTCTGTGATCTCGAGAACCTTGGCTGCAGTCTTCGGATCAAGAGCAGCAGTGTGCTCATCCAGAAGAAGAAGCTGAGGCTTTTTTAAAGTTGCCATCAGAAGTGTCAATGCCTGACGCTGGCCACCGGAGAGGAGTCCGACTTTGGAAGTGAGCCGGTCCTCAAGACCAAGACCGAGAATCTTCAGGAGTTCGTGGTATTCTTCCCGTTCCTGGCGGGTAATGCCCGGACGGAGAAGGCGGGATTTTCCGCGGCGTTTGGCAAGAGCGAGATTTTCTTCAATTCCCATAGTTGCAGCAGTTCCGGTCATAGGATCCTGGAATACACGGCCAAGATACGCGGCTCTTTTATATTCGGAAAGTTTTGTGACATCGGTTCCACCGATAATGATCTTTCCGGAATCTACAGGCCAGGCACCTGCAACTGCATTCAGCATAGTAGATTTTCCGGCGCCGTTTCCTCCGATGACTGTAACAAAATCACCTTCGTTCAGATGAAGATCCACGCCGTTTAAAGCAACCTTTTCATTGATGGTGCCCGGATTAAATGTTTTATGTATATCGATCAGTTTCAGCATGATCATTTACCTCCCTGTTTGGCTTTTGTAAAGTATTTGCCCTTCCAGTATGGGAAAGCAAGGAAAAATGCAACGACGAGTGCGGAAAGCATTTTCAGAAGGTCTGTATCAATTCCCATCCAGATAACAATCTGAAGTACCAGATAATAAAGAATAGAACCAAATACAACGCTTAACAGCTTCAGTGCAAAGTTGCGGAAAATACGGCTGAAGATCGCTTCACCGATAATTACTGCAGCAAGACCGATAACGATAGAACCACGTCCCATGTTGATATCTGCAAATCCCTGGTACTGTGTGAGAAGAGCGCCGGAAAGAGCAACAAGTCCGTTGGAAAGCATCAGTCCCAGAACCTTATTGCGGTCTGTGTTGATACCCTGTGCACGGGACATGCTTGGATTACATCCGGTCGCACGCAGGGAACATCCGAGTTCAGTTCCGAAGAACCAGTAAAGGACTGCAATCAGAATGATGATCATAATTGCTACGATAAAAAGCGTATTCTGTGTTAGAGCAACACCCTTGACACGTCGAAGGGATACCAGAAGATTAAATTTATCAACATTGATCGCCTGGTTTGCTTTTCCCATGATCTTCAGGTTGACAGAGTAAAGGGAAAGCTGTGTCAGGATTCCGGCAAGGATAGCCGGGATGCCCATAAAGGTATGAAAAATACCGGTGGCAAGACCGGCCAGAAGTCCGGCTCCTGTTGCAACCAGCATGGACACCCATACATTGTGTCCGCTGAGCATCATCATGATACAAACAGCGCCGCCTGTACATAAAGTTCCGTCAACGGTAAGATCCGCAATATCAAGAATGCGGAATGTAATGTACACACCGATCGCCATGATTCCCCAGATAAGCCCCTGTGCGGCAGCTCCTGGAAGTGCGGTTATTAAACTCATAATCTGCATGTTAAATTATCCTCCTCTTTTTTATGCACGAACAGCGAGAAGGGGAACTCCCTTCTCGCTGTATCAGTGTATAATAGGTTTTTTACCGATTATTCAGCTGTTTTATCTGTTTCGATTGCTTCATATCCATCCGGAATTTTAATACCAAGCTCGTCACAGATGTCTTTGTTGTATTCTTTTGTGAATTTTGGTGCATATTCAATCGGCATTTTGGAGATATCTTTACCATCCTGAAGGATGCTGACTGCCATTTCGCCGGTTTTGTATCCAAGATCATAGTAGCTGATGGAAAGTGTTGCAACACCACATGCCTGGCAGATACCTTCTTCACCAGCGATTACCGGAACCTTTGCCGGAAGACAGATGTTGTTGATGATCTCAGTATTGGATGCTACAGTATTATCTGTAGGTGCATAGATCACATCACTGTCATTGGCAGCTGTGGTAACAACGGATGAAAGATCGTTGGAATCAGAGAATGCATAATCTTCACAGGTATAACCAAGCTTCTCAAGAGCATCTTTTACTGTATCTACCTGATACTGGGAGTTTGGCTCTGCTGAGCAGTAGAGAAGTCCGACATTTTTTGCATCCGGGAAAAGCTCATGGAGCATATCGGCCTGCTCATCAAGAGGAGCAAGATCGGAAGTACCGGAAATGTTCCCGCCTACTGTTCCGTCAAAGTCATCGATTCCAAGAGCGACACCATATTCGGTAACGGCTGTTCCAAGGATCGGGATATCGGAAGTTCCGGCAGCTGCAGCCTGAAGAGATGCGGTTGCGTTTGCAAGGATCAGGTCTGCCCCTTCTGAAACAAAGCTGTTGATAATGGTAGAACAGGTATTAGAATCACCCTGTGCATTTTGCTCGTCAAATTTTACGGAATCACCCATCTTTTCAGTGATGGCATCCTCAAAACCCTTAGTTGCGGCATCCAGTGCGTCATGCTGGACCAGCTGGCAGATACCTATTGTGTAAGTCTTTTCTTCTTTGGCGCTTACTGTGGCAGCACAGGTTCCTGTTACAAGAGCTGCTGCGAGTACAGCTGTTAAAATACGCTTTTTCATATTGTTTTCCTCCTCACGATGTTGCTGCATTTTTGGATTATTTAAAAATACAACACTGATTGTGTTAATATAACACTTTAACGCTTAAAAGTCAAGAAGAATTAACGTGAAAATATGTTGAATAAACAGATCCGGAAAACAAAATAAAGCATGAAATGAAATGCAGGCACAGGAAAAAACATACAGTCATATCATATTGTGAATGAAATTCTCAAGGAGAAAGAACATGGCATATAAAATCGTTCTGGATGCCGGACATGGTGGAGAAGATCCGGGTGCTGTTTATAAAGATCGCAAGGAAAAGGATGACAATCTGAAACTGACCCTTGCAGTAGGAAAGATCCTGGAAGAGAATGGCGTGGATGTGGTTTATACCAGGACTACAGATATTTATCAGACTCCTTTTGAAAAAGCGAAAGCTGCAAATGAAGCTGGAGCAGATTTTTTTATTTCTTTTCATCGCAACAGCAGTTCCAAGCCGGAACAATACAATGGAGTTGAAGTACTGATCTATGATAAGAAAGGCATTAAATATCAGATGGCACAGAATATCCTGGGAGCATTGGGAGAACTGGGGTTTCGGGAACTGGGCGTAAAAGAACGTCCGGGGCTGGTAGTGCTCCGGCGCACAAAAATGCCGGCACTTTTGATCGAGACCGGATTTATAAACTCGGAAAAGGATAATCAGCTTTTTGAAAAAAAATTCGAAGAGATTGCCAGAAGCATCGCAGATGCCATTCTGGGAACATTGAATGAGGAAACGGTGGAAGAGCCATTGTATTATCGGGTACAGACAGGAGCATTTCGAAATCGGGAAAATGCAGACAGGATGTTGTATCAGCTGACAGATCAGGGATTTCCGGCGTTTATCCTGAGAGAGAATGATCTTTACAAAGTTCAGGTAGGAGCATATATGCAGCTTGGAAATGCGGTCAATATGGAACAAAGGCTGAGGGACAGTGGATATAGCACAGTGATCGTTACAAAATAGAAAACAGATGATCTGTTAGTGCATCTGCCACGAAAGAGTGATATGATTAGGCAATACAGAAAGCTGGATAAGGGATACCTGTCAGATAAATATCTTTTGATCCGGGATTTAGCTGCAGATGGTAAAGAAAGGACATAGAAAATAATGTACGAAGAGTTTCTGAAACAGATAGAAGATTTCATGTTTATAGAAGATAAGCCGGAAAAAGCGGATGTGATCTTTGTTCCGGGAAACGGATATCCTCAAATGGCGGAAAAAGCAGCGGAGCTTTACAGGAATGGGTTTGCACCAAAGATCCTGCCCAGTGGAAGATACAGTATCACAGCAGGGAGATTTACAGGAGTTCTTGACAAGAAAGAATGTTATTGTGGGACATACAAAACGGAATGGGATTTTTTGAAAGATGTTCTGATGCAGAATGGTGTACCGGAAGAAGCGATTCTGAAAGAAGATCAGGCAACCTACACTTATGAGAACGCAATTTATTCCAGACAGGTAACAGACAGAGAATACCTGGATATCAAAAAGGCGATTCTCTGCTGTAAAACCTGTCATGCAAGACGTGCGTTGATGTATTACAAGTTGCTTTATCCGGATACGGAATTCTTTGTGAGTTCGTGTTGTGTGGATTCTATAGATAAAAATACGTGGATTATGACAAATGATGGAATTGATGAGGTAATGGGGGAAATAACTAGAATAATTAAACAATTTTCATTGATGCTCAAAAAAAATTAATTTAGGGGTGTCGTAAAAAAAAGAATTGTGTTATAATGCATTTGACGAAAAAAAGAAATATCTGTTACGAAAGATTAACAAGATATTAATTTTTGGAGAAATATTGGTTCGAGCGCATGTTACATGCGTTCGATATTTTATATAACTGAATTTTTTGACAAAAGGCAAATATGAATCTTAGATTTTGAATATAGAGGTGCAGATTATTATGAAAAAGAACACAAAGATTACATTTAGCAGAAGCTTTTCAATACTGGCAGCAGCGGCATTGTCCATGACACTGATCGGAGGACAGACCTTTCCGGCATATGCGGAGAACTCTTCAGGTATAGAATCCGGTGCTGTGATCCCGGATAATATAACTATTGACAGCCCTACAGCTCTTGCTAACATTGCGCTCCCATCTAATGCGTATGGAACTCTTTCCTGGGCAGATAGTTCTTATGTTCCGGACAAACGTGTGCAATCCTGTGGGGTAGTGTTCAAACCTGCTGCAGGTGCTGACCTTTCAGGCCTTCCGGGGTGGGACAGTAATTCAGGAACACTTACAGGTTCCGTGACAGTTGTGGTCAGCAGCATTGACAGTACAGAGGAAAATTCCGGAAGTGAGGAAAGCTCCGATTCTTCTGATTCAGATTCAGGAGAATCCTATGGAACCGATGATAAAGAGGAAAATGGAACCGACGTCAATGAGAATGATGCAGATACTTCTGTAAAAGAAACAGAGGACAGCACTGCAGAGAATGAGGAGAAGAACGAAGGTCTGCAGGATGACAGTGCTCAGGAAAATAAAGAAGATCCGGAGACAACAGGAAAAACGGAGCAGTCTTCTTCAGATTCTTCAGATACAACAGATGCAGCAGATGCCAGTGGAGAGGAAAAAAGGGATCCGGAGATAACAGAAGCTCCGGAGGTAACAGCTGCACCATCTGAGGATAATAAAACTCAGGATGGGGAAGAAGCAGAAGCTGTGGAAACTCCTGCTGTAACGATAACTCCGGCGGCAGAAGATGGTATGGATCCTGATGCAGCATCTGAGAATAGAGACGATGAGAATCATGAAAAAAATAACGATGCTGAAATTACCGCGATCCCGGAAATTACGGAGACTCCTGATACTGAAGAAAACAAGGATAATATTTTTGACAGGAAAGATGATACAGAGGATAAACGCCCTCAGAATGCAGCTACCGATCTGACAGAAACAGAAAAAGAGGAAATTGCGTCTCAAAATCATACTTGTGATGGAATAACTGTATCAGGAATCGATCTTCCGTGGTATGTACAGTTTCGTGTTTCTGGTGGTGAGGACTATCAGTTTACCAATGAAGAAGATGCAACAATCTTTAAATCCTATGAGTTTGAACTCTGGGATACACAGAATAATACAGAGTATAAAATTCCGGATGGGGAGTATATCAGTGTGACTGTACCTGTAAAGGCCGGCTATACATATTCGATTGAACACCTTCTTGATAATGGCGCAATGGAGACCATCATTCCAAGCATGGATGGTGATACAATGACTTTCAGTACACATTCATTCAGCCCATTTGGCATCGCTGGAAGTAAATCTCTGGTAGGCCCAGATGCTGAAAGCAATACAGGTGCAACGGTTACACCTGCAGCTGATGCTTCATCTTCGGATACTGCATCTTCAGGTACTGCAGATTCTGCAGAAACAGACAGTACAGACACCAATACGGCAGAGACATCTCAGAATCTGACTTCAGATAGCACAGATCAGGAACAGTCTTCTTCTCAGAACAGTGATACGGCGGAGAATGAGGCTGAAGAACAGTCTTCTGCAACAACATCTAAGAAACAGGTAAATACCGGAGATAACACTCAGATCCTTCCGTTTGTGATCTTGTTTGTGGCAGCGGCAGTTGTAGCTGGTGTAGCAGTGTTTTTTAAGAAAAGAAAGAAGTAATGAATACGAATAAGAGAAAAAGCTCTCCCATATAATGACTGTGGGAGGGCTTTTTTATGAAGGGAAAAGCAATATTACGATCATTGCTGCTAGCCTATGGAGTGACAGGACTTTTTCTTCTGATACTGGCGTTTCTGCTCTTTCAGTTTGAATTTGGAGGAGGAACGGCGGCGGTGGGGATCATTATTATTTATGTAGTATCCTGCCTGGTCGGAGGTTTTATGGCGGGAAAGATCATACGGAAAGACCGATATATATGGGGGATCGTTACCGGGCTTTCCTATTA
Organism: Blautia sp. 2227st1_G12_2227SCRN_220401; assembly: GCF_039062885.1. Classification (NCBI taxonomy): domain Bacteria; kingdom Bacillati; phylum Bacillota; class Clostridia; order Lachnospirales; family Lachnospiraceae; genus Blautia; species Blautia sp. 2227st1_G12_2227SCRN_220401. Next base: position 19,092 of record NZ_JBCLNI010000004.1, read on the forward strand.
TGTTCTGCTGCTTCTGGTATCTTTTCTGGCACAGGGGAAATGGGATATGACCTTTGCCCATGCGTTGACTACTTTTTTCATGTGTCTTGGTGGCGGAGCCATTGGTGGGATGCTGTCGTAAAAGCTTACAAAAAAATGCTTTGAAAATCGATGATTTTATGCTATACTAGGCGAAGAATAGAATACATAAAGGAGGATATATCATGGAACATATCAAGACATTAAATACAAAGAACCTTCAGAACACGGTTAAGAAGGGTGGATGTGGCGAATGTCAGACATCCTGTCAGTCTGCTTGCAAGACTTCCTGTACAGTAGGAAACCAGAGCTGCGAGCATAAATAAGAAGCAGCCGTTGAATGAGTGGAAAGCAGCGGGAAATCCGCTGCTTCACTTGTTTTATCTGAAAGTAACAGGTATCCAGCAAAACGCGCCGGAGGGCGCGTTTTGTCGGGTTATAAAAGAATTTTAGAAAGGATTGCGGGAAGATGAGTCTGATTCACCGTTATCAAAGTAATGGATATAATATTGTGCTGGATATCAACAGCGGCTGTATCCACCTAGTAGATGAAGTAACCTATGAGGTGCTGCCGTATCTTGAAGAAGGCATGGAAGTGGCTGCCATTGCTGAGAAGCTTGGCGACCGTTTTAAGAAAGAGGATGTGGAAACCTCTGTAACTGAATGTAAGAAGCTTCAGGAACAGGGAATGCTTTTTACAAAAGATATTTATGAGAATATCATTGATGAATTTACCAAAAACCGCCAGACCGTTGTAAAGGCTCTTTGCCTTCATATTGCTCATGACTGTAATCTGGCATGCAGATATTGTTTTGCAGAAGAAGGAGAGTATCACGGAAGACGTGCGCTGATGTCTTTTGAGGTAGGAAAAAAAGCGTTGGATTTCTTGATCGCTAATTCCGGCTCCAGAAAGAATCTGGAAGTGGATTTCTTTGGCGGCGAGCCTCTTATGAACTGGCAGGTTGTAAAGGATCTTGTGAAATACGGAAGAGAACAGGAGAAACTTCATAACAAAAAATTCCGCTTCACATTGACAACCAACGGCGTTCTTTTAAATGATGAGGTGATGGAATTCTGCAATAAGGAAATGGGAAATGTTGTCTTAAGCGTGGACGGTAGAAAAGAAGTTCATGACTACATGCGCCCGTTCCGTAAGGGTGCAGGAAGCTATGATCTGATCATGCCGAAATTTGAGAAATTTGCGGAATCCAGAAATCAGGACAAGTATTATGTAAGAGGAACCTTTACTCATCATAATCTTGATTTCTCTCAGGATGTTCTGCATCTGGCAGATCTTGGCTTCAAGCAGATTTCTGTTGAGCCGGTCGTGGCAGCAGATACAGAAGAGTATGCGATCCGTGAGGAGGATATCCCACAGATCCTGGAACAGTATGATATTCTTGCAAAAGAAATGATCAAAAGAGAAAAAGAGGGAAAAGGATTCAACTTCTTCCACTTTATGATAGACCTTACCGGTGGTCCGTGTGTATACAAACGACTTTCCGGATGCGGCTCAGGAACCGAGTACCTGGCTGTTACTCCGTGGGGAGATTTTTATCCATGTCACCAGTTTGTGGGTGAGGAACAGTACCTTATGGGTAATGTAGACGAGGGAATCACAAAGCCTGAAATCGTAAAAGACTTTGGAAGATGTAACGTCTATACGAAACCGGACTGTAAAGACTGTTTTGCCAGATTCTACTGCAGCGGCGGCTGTGCGGCAAATGGTTACCATTTCGGCGGAGATATCCGGGGAAATTATAAGATCGGATGCGAACTCCAGAGGAAGCGTGTGGAGTGCGCTATCATGATAAAAGCCGCTTTGGCGGAATAAGAGAGGAAAAAGAAAATGAAGAAAAGTAGAGGAATTGCAGTGCTGCTTCTGACAGCAATTGTCACAGTATTCTTCTGCTATGTGGCTGCGGTAGGCATTGGTCCTACAGGAACAGGTTCGGCTAAGAATATCAACACCGGACTTGATCTTGCCGGCGGTGTCAGCATCACATACCAGGCTAAGGACAGCAATCCGAGCAAGGAAGACATGTCCGATACTGTTTACAAGATGCAGCAGCGTGTTTCTCAGTACAGTACTGAGGCACAGGCATATCAGGAAGGTTCCAACCGTATCACCATTGAGATTCCAGGAGTATCAGATGCAAATGCGATCCTGGAAGAACTTGGAAAGCCAGGTTCTCTGTATTTTATCGATCAGACAGATGCAGACGGAAACCAGAATTTTACAACAGGAAACAGTGAGAGTGGATATGTTCTTGCAAGAAGTATTGAGGATATCCAGAAAGCCGGATCTGTTGTGCTGGAAGGTACAGACGTTGCAGACGCTGAGGGAGGTGCTTATCAGGATTCATCCACAAGCTCCCAGAAATATGCAGTCAGTCTGACTCTTACAAAGAATGGAAAAACCAAATTTGCGGAAGCTACCAAGGCAAATGTTGGAAAGCAGATCGCAATCGTATATGACGATCAGGTTTTAAGCGCTCCGAATGTAAATGAGGAGATTTCCGGCGGAAAAGCTCAGATCACCGGAATGGCAAGTACAGAAGAGGCACAGAATCTTGCTTCTTACATAAGAATCGGTTCCTTAAGTCTTGAGCTTACCGAGCTTCGTTCCAGCGTAGTTGCTGCACAGCTTGGTGAAGAAGCCATCGCAACAAGTGTAAAAGCCGGAGCGATCGGTCTTGTGATCGTTATGCTGATCATGATCATCGCATACCGTATCCCAGGTCTGGTTGCATCTGTTGCACTGGTTCTTTATACAACCTTAATGCTGATCACACTGAATGCCTTTGATATCACCCTTACGCTTCCGGGTATTGCAGGTATCATCCTGGGCATTGGTATGGCAGTGGATGCCAATGTTATCATCTACGCCAGAATCCGTGAGGAGATCGCGGCAGGCCTTTCTGTCCATGCAGCGATCAAAAGTGGATTCGGCAAAGCGTTTTCCGCTATTTTTGATGGAAACATCACAACACTGATCGCGGCTTGTGTGCTGATGTGGCTTGGCTCCGGTTCTGTTAAGGGGTTTGCCTACACGCTGGCAATGGGTATCGTGATCTCTATGTTTACAGCACTGGTTATATCCAGGCTTGTTATTAATGCGGTATACGCAATTGGTGTTCGTGACCCGAAATTCTATGGCATTGCCAAGGAACGTAAGGTTGTGGATTTCGTTGGAAAGAGAAAAATCTTCTTTGCTGTTTCCATTATCCTGATCCTTTGCGGACCTGTAGGAATGCTGGTCCACAGTAATGTGATCGGTGACAAAGCCATGAATTACAGTCTGGAGTTTTCCGGCGGTACTTCTACCAATGTAACCTTCAATAAAGAGATGGATATCAAGGAGATCGATTCCGAGGTAACACCGATTGTTGAGGCAGTGACAGGTGATAAGAATGTACAGCCGACCAAGGTGCAGGGAACCAATCAGGTAGTGATCAAAACACGTTCTCTGGATCTTAAGGAACGAGAAGCACTGAATAAGGCATTGGAGGAAAATTTTGATGTAGATACAAGTCTGATCACATCGGAGAATATTTCCGCTACTGTCAGCAATGAGATGAGAAGAGACGCTATCGTAGCGGTTATCGTAGCTGCGATCTTCATGCTTCTTTACATCTGGTTCCGTTTCAAGGATATCCGCTTTGCAAGCAGTGCAGTACTTGCACTTCTTCATGATGTCCTGGTCGTACTTGCGTTTTATGTTATTTCCAGAACATCTGTGGGAAATACATTTATTGCGTGTATGCTGACGATCGTAGGTTATTCCATCAATGCTACTATTGTCATCTTCGACCGTATCCGTGAGAATATGAGAGGCAGAAAGAAAGTTGAGGATGAGAAACTGAAAGAGATCGTAAATACCAGTGTTACAGAAACTCTGACACGAAGCATTTACACATCCCTGACAACATTTGTAATGGTTGCAATTCTTTATGTGATGGGTGTTTCCTCAATTAAAGAATTTGCAGCACCGCTGATGGTAGGTATCATCGGTGGAGCATATTCTTCTGTATGCATCACTGGTGCTCTGTGGTACACCATGAAAACATTCAGAAAAAATCGTGTTGCAGCACCGGCAGCTGTAGCAGCTTCCGCAAAGATTTCTTCCGAGAAATCTGAGAAAAAGGTAAAACAGCCATCCGGACAGCAGACAACTCAGCAGCCGAAGAAGAAAAACCGTAAAAGAGTTGCTGAGCGCCTTGCAGCGCAGGAGGCAGCAAAGCAGCAGAATGATGAGGAGAAATCCGAATAAAATTGCTGAATAACAGAAACGTTCCGTACCGGGAAAGAATATTTCCTGGCGGAACGTTTTTTTGTGTGGCATAAAAAACTTGCAGCTATGCAGGAGTATGAGTTACAATACGGTTATTGTGTTGCTTTGAAGAAAGAAAGCGGCAAAGCATCAAGGAGGAAACAACATGGAACGATGGGTTGTTGCTGCAAAACGGGCGGATTTTGTGGCAATTGGAAAAGAGTTCGGAATTGATCCGGTGATCGCCAGACTGATCCGAAACCGGGATGTACAGGACAGGGATGAAATTCGCAGATATCTTTATGGAAAGGTGGACGAACTGGCTTCTCCGCATTTGATGAAGGATGTGGATAAGGCAGTGGAGATCCTGCGGAATAAAATAAAGGAAAAAAAACGCATCCGTATTATAGGCGATTATGACATTGATGGGGTAGTATCGACCTTCATTCTGATCAAAGGACTGAAGCGTGCAGGAGCTCTGGCAGATACATATATTCCGGACCGTGTGGCGGACGGATATGGAATCCATGAGCACCTGATCGAAAGAGCAGTGAATGATGGGATTGACGTAATTGTTACCTGTGATAATGGAATTGCGGCGTACAATGAAATCACTATGGCTAAAGAGAAGGGAATGACGGTGATAATAACCGATCATCATGAAATTCCCTATAAAGAAACGGAAGATGGAAGAGAACTGATCCTTCCGCCGGCTGATGCCATTGTAAATCCAAAACAGCCGGACTGTAATTATCCGGAGAAAAGATTGTGCGGAGCAGTTGTTGCGTTGAAGCTGGTGACAGCTCTCTATGAGGCATGCGGGATTCCGGAAAAAGAGCTGGAAGATTTTCTGGAATTAGGAGCCATTGCCACGGTGGGAGACGTGATGGATCTTCAGGGCGAAAACCGCATCCTTGTAAAGGAAGGCCTGAAACGACTTTCCCACACTTCTAACAAAGGTCTCCGTGAACTGATCCGTGCCAATGGCCTGGAGGATGGGCCGATCACTGCCTATCATGTAGGGTTTGTGCTGGGACCATGTATTAATGCCAGTGGAAGACTGGATACCGCTGCACGTTCCCTGAAACTGCTCTGTGCGGAGACGGAAGATGAAGCAGCAAAACTTGCCGGTGATCTGACTGCACTGAATCAAAGCAGAAAAGCTCTCACAGAAGAGGGAAAGGAAGCAGCGATCCGTATTGTGGAAGAGACAGAAATTGGACAGGACAGGGTTCTTGTGATCTATTTACCGGACTGTCACGAAAGCCTGGCCGGAATTATTGCGGGACGTATCCGGGAAAAGTACAATAAACCGGTCTTTGTTCTGACAAAAGGTGAAACAATGGTGAAAGGCAGCGGACGTTCTATAGAAAGCTATTCCATGTTTGAGGAACTGGTAAAATGCGGAGATCTGATGGAACAGTATGGCGGTCATCCTATGGCGGCAGGATTATCCATTAAAGAAGAAAATGTGGAAGAGTTCCGCAGACGGTTAAACGAAAACTGTACTCTGACAGAAAAGGATCTGGCTCCAAAGATCCTGATCGATGTGCCAATGCCGGTTTCCTATATAAATAAGGAACTTGTGGAAGAGATATCCCTGCTGGAGCCTTTTGGAAAGGGAAATACCAAACCGATTTTTGCACAGAAGGGACTTCGGGTTTTAAGCAGCCGTATTCTTGGCAAAAATAGGAATGTGGCGAAGCTTCAGCTGTCAGACAGTACCGGCTGTGTAGTGGAAGCAGTATATTTTGGCGAAGCAGATGAATTTGTTGATAGAATAAAAAACTGTGGAAGTATTGCGGTCACATATTATCCTGAGATCAACCGTTATCAGGGAAGAGAGACCTTACAGATCGTAATCCGAAATTATATTACAGAATAACAGGAGAAGGTATCACTAAAATGCAGATCCTGACAGTGAGTAATTGACTGCAAAACAGGAAAGAAGGCTCTGTACTGGGCAATATGCAGTCCAGGACCTGTCGTAATTCCACGAGTTCTGTCGGGTTGCACATTGATTCCCTACAGAAAAAGTGCTATACTATCTAACATCTGATTGACAAATTAAACCATTGGAGGTTATTATGAAAAAAATAGAAGAATATGTAAGAAGTATCCCGGACTTTCCAGAGCCAGGGATTATTTTCCGTGACGTTACCAGCGTCCTTCAGGATGCGGATGGATTACAGCTTGCCATTGATTCTATGCAGGATTGTCTGGAGGGTGAGGAGTTCGATGTGATCACAGGTCTTGAATCCAGAGGCTTTATCTTTGGTATGCCGATCGCATATAATCTTCACAAACCCTTTGTTCTGGTCCGCAAAGCAGGAAAACTTCCATGTGAGACCGTTTCCAGAACCTATGAGCTGGAGTATGGAAGTGCAACTATCGAGATGCATAAGGATTCCATCAAGCCGGGACAGAAGGTTGTTATTGTGGATGACCTGATCGCTACGGGCGGAAGCGTGGAAGCAGCCATCAAGCTTGTGGAGGAGCTTGGCGGCGAGGTTGTCAAGGTGGTTTTCCTTATGGAGCTTGCAGGTCTGAAGGGACGTGAGCGTCTCAAAGGTTATAATGTGGCATCTGTGATCTGTTACGACGGAAAATGATTTTTTGTCGGTGGAAGGGGATGTGAACTGTTGTAGTCATACGGCAGTATGAAATTGTGCACAGGCAGGTGGGATTTAATGGCAGAGACAAAAAATACGGAAAAACAAAACATTGAGATACAGAAGGAAGAAGAAAAAAGAGAGTCTGTCCGGAAGGCAGATGCGGCGGTGAAATCCATGCATGATTTTACAAGCCCTGAGGTTCTTTATCAGGAGCTGATAAAAAGTGTGAAGAAATATCATCCGTCTACAGATATTTCCATGATTGAAAAGGCCTATAAAGTGGCCAGTGAGGCACATAAGGATCAGAAACGTAAATCCGGTGAACCTTATATCATTCATCCTCTCTGTGTTGCAATCATCCTTGCGGATCTTGAGCTGGATAAGGAGACCATAGTGGCAGGGCTTCTTCATGATGCGGTGGAAGATACTTGGATGACGTATGAAGAAGTAGAAAAGGAATTTGGTTCTGAAGTAGCGCTTCTGGTAGATGGTGTTACCAAGCTGGGACAGCTGTCCTATTCCAAGGACAAGGTAGAGGTTCAGGCTGAGAATTTAAGAAAGATGTTCCTTGCAATGGCTAAGGATATCCGCGTTATCCTGATCAAGCTTGCGGACCGTCTTCATAATATGCGTACCCTGCAATATATGAGACCAGAGAAACAGCAGGAGAAAGCAAGAGAAACCATGGATATCTATGCTCCCATCGCGATGCGGCTTGGTATTTCCAAGATCAAGGTGGAACTGGATGATCTTTCTCTTAAGTATCTGAAGCCGGATGTTTACTATGATCTGGTAGAAAAGGTTGCTCTTCGCAAAAGTGCCCGTGAGGAATTTGTTAATTCTATCGTGAAACAGGTAAAGCAGCATATGGAGGATGCCAATATCAGGGCACAGGTGGATGGCCGTGTGAAGCATTTCTTCAGCATCTATAAGAAGATGGTCAATCAGGATAAAACCATTGATCAGATTTATGACCTGTTTGCTGTACGCATCATTGTAGATACTGTGAAGGACTGTTATGCAGCTCTTGGTGTTATCCATGAGATGTACAAGCCGATCCCCGGCAGATTTAAAGATTATATCGCAATGCCGAAGGCCAATATGTATCAGTCTCTGCATACAACACTGATCGGCCCTAACGGACAGCCTTTCGAAATCCAGATCCGTACATTTGAAATGCATAAAACCGCAGAATACGGTATTGCAGCTCATTGGAAATATAAGGAAACTTCCGATGGTAAGAAACCTGGAAAGAGTGAGGAAGAGAAGCTGAACTGGCTGCGCCAGATCCTGGAGTGGCAGCGCGACATGTCCGATAACCGGGAGTTCATGAGTCTTCTGAAAAATGATCTGGATCTTTTTGCGGACAGTGTTTACTGTTTCACTCCCCAGGGAGATGTAAAAACACTCCCAAACGGTTCTACACCTATTGATTTTGCATACAGCGTGCACAGTGCAGTAGGAAACAAGATGGTAGGTGCCAGGGTCAATGGCAAACTTGTTCCTATTGAATATAAGATCAAAAACGGTGATCGTATTGAGATCATAACATCCCAGAATTCTCAGGGTCCCAGCCGTGACTGGCTGAAGATCGTAAAGAGCACACAGGCTAAGAATAAGATCAACCAGTGGTTTAAGAAAGAACTGAAGGAAGATAATATTCTGAAGGGTAAGGACATGCTGAATCAGTATGCCAAGACCAAGGGCTTTAAACCAGGCATATATACTAAGCCACAGTATATGGAATCGGTAATGCATAAATATGGTTTCCGAGACTGGGATTCTGTGTTGGCAGCGATCGGACATGGCGGCCTGAAAGAAGGTCAGGTGTTTAACAAGCTGGTAGAAGCCTATGAGAGGGAGCATAAGAAGAATCTTACAGATGAACAGGTCCTGGAGGCAGCTTCCGAATCACAGGAGAAGCTTCACATTGCCAAGAGTAAGAGTGGCATTGTAGTAAAAGGCATTCATGATGTGGCAGTTCGTTTTTCCAAATGCTGTAGTCCGATCCCGGGAGATGAGATCGTAGGCTTTGTAACAAGAGGAAGAGGGATCACCATTCATCGTACAGACTGTGTGAATGTGCTCAACATGCCTGAGATTGACCGGAAACGTCTCATTGAAGCAGAGTGGCAGATGCCGGACAGAGTAGATTCCGAGAAATACGAAGCGGAGATCCAGGTTTATGCAAATAACCGTACCGGACTTCTGGTGGATATTTCCAAGATCTTTACAGAGAGGAAGATCGATCTTCGTTCCATTAACAGCCGTACCAACAAGCAGGAACGCGCCACGATTTCCATGTCCTTTAATGTATGCAGCAAACAGGAACTGAATTCTCTGATCGAAAAGATCCGTCAGGTTGAAAGTGTTCTTGATGTAGAGCGAACAACGGGCTGACCCGATAAACGGAGGAATTTTTATGAGTAAACTTGAAATGCAGCAGTGTGTGCTGGGCCAGGTGTTTACTAACTGCTATTTTCTGAAAAATAAAGAGACCGGAGAACTGCTGATCGTAGACCCGGGAGACTATGCAGAAAAAGTTTTTCAGAAAGTATCTCTTATGCAGGGAAAACCGGTGGGGATCCTTCTGACACATGGTCATTTTGATCACATCATGGCTGTAAAGGAAGTGAAGGAAAAATATCAGATCCCGGTTTATGCATGCAGGCAGGAAGAAGCAATGTTGGCAGAGCCCACGATAAATATGACTGCTGTTTATGGAAGTGCCTGTTCAATTAAGCCGGATGTTCTTCTGGATGACGGGCAGATTTTCGAAGCGGCAGGATTTTCCATCCAGATGTTCCACACACCGGGACATACCAAAGGAAGCTGCTGCTATTATATCAAAGACGAAGGTGTGCTTTTCAGCGGAGATACATTGTTTTACGGCTCTGTGGGAAGAACCGATTTTCCTGGCGGAAGTTCTGCTGAGATCGTAAGAAGCCTTCACAAGCTTGTGGATACTTTGCCAGAGGATACAGAAGTATTTCCGGGGCATGACGCATCCACAACCATTGGTTATGAAAAGAGGTATAATCCATTTGTATAAGATTGGCATTTTGTTTCAGAACAGAGATTTTGAGCATGATGTGTATGAACTGATCAAAGCGTTTTATCCCGGAAATGAGATCGTTTCTTTTTATGAAGAGGATGATGCGGATTATGATATCCGTTTCCGGGTCTCACGTGATGAAGAAGGTTATACCATCAGTTACAACAACGGAATAGAGAAAGAAACAGCTCATGGGGCTGTGATAGAAGGGCAATCCAGTGGAGAAGCTTCGGATGCCCTTATTTCTTGCAATGATGCCCATGATATCCGCAGAAAAAATAAAGACGCGATCAAATACGCTCTGTATCAGATGCTTTCCAAAGCTACAGGAAAGACACTTCCCTGGGGAAATCTTACAGGCATCCGTCCTGTGAAAATGGCTATGGGAATGCTGGAGTCCGGAATGAAGAATACAGAGATCGCCAGATATATGAGAGAACAGTATCTGGTAAGCCCGGAGAAAACAGCGCTTGCAGTTACCATTGCCAACCGTGAGCGGGATATCCTGAAGAATATTGACTATGAGAACGGTTACAGCCTTTATGTGGGAATCCCTTTTTGCCCAAGTATCTGTCTGTACTGTTCGTTCAGTTCCTATCCCCTGGAGAGATGGCGTAAATACGTAGAAGACTATCTGGATGCACTGATCAAAGAGATCCAGGCGGTTTCCAAGATGATGAAGAACCGGAAACTGGATACGGTTTATATTGGCGGCGGAACACCGACCACACTGGAGCCGGATCAGCTTCGGAGACTTCTTGGCGCGATCACGGAATATTTTCCCTGTGAGGAGCTGGAAGAATTTACGGTTGAGGCAGGAAGACCGGACAGTATAACCTTGGAAAAGCTTCAGGCGATCCGGGAGTTTCCGGTTACCAGGATTTCCGTAAATCCACAGACCATGAATCAGGAAACCCTGGATATCATTGGCAGACGTCATACAGTAGAACAGACAAAGAATGCGTTTCATCTGGCAAGAAAAGCCGGATTCGACAATATCAATATGGATCTGATCGTGGGTCTTCCCGGCGAAGATATCACAAAAGTGCAGCATACACTGGACGAGGTAAAAGCTCTCGGGCCGGACAGCCTGACCGTACATTCTCTTGCTGTGAAGCGTGCGGCAAGACTGAATATTTTCCGTGATAAATACCAGGAGATGACCTTTGAAAACAATCAGGAGATCATGGATCTGACTATGAAAACGGCCTACGAGATGGGAATGGGTCCCTATTATCTGTACAGACAGAAGAATATGAAGGGGAATTTTGAGAACGTCGGGTATTCTGAGGTTGACAAAGCAGGGATTTACAATATACTGATTATGGAGGAAAAGCAGCCGATCATCGCACTGGGTGCAGGTGGTTCCTCCAAACTTGTGTTTGATCACGGACAGCGCATTGAGCGTGTGGAGAATGTGAAGGATGTTGTCAATTATATCACACGTATCGATGAAATGATCGAGAGAAAACGCGAGGGCATTGCAAAATGGCTGTAGACGGAAAGGAGAGACGGATCCTTGAAAAGCGTACAGAAGATAAGTGAAACTACGCAGGACCGGATCCTGGAAATGGATCTTTCCGCAGAGCTGAAACATGGGGTTGTTGTCAGTAACCTTGCCTATGATGTGGCAAAGGAGCTTGGTCTTGGGGAGAAAGAATGTTATCAGCTGGCTATTGCCGGAATGCTCCATGATATAGGCAAGCTGAAACTGGAAGGATACATTAATGGCCAAGAGCAGAATCCGATGGTCATTGAAGAATTGAAGTATGTCCGCATGCACTCCACATTAGGTTATGAGATCCTGAAAGACCAGGGATATTCCGATTATGTTCTGGAAAGTATTCTTTATCATCATGAGAATTTTGACGGCAGCGGTTATCCCAGCAACAGAAGCGGAAAGGATATCCCTATGGGTGCAAGGATCCTGAGAGTATGTGATGTATATGCGGCTTTGAGTATGGACAGACCATATCGGAAAGCTCTGGAAAATGATGAAGTTTTAAGACTGATGATCGATGAGATTAAAAACTTTGACATGCAGGTGTTTCTTGCATTTCAGAGGGTGATTCATAAAGGAGGAAACTATGGCATTAAAAAAGAAACCAGTTACAGGAATGAAGGACATTTTACCGAAGGAAATGGCAATCCGTAACTATGTGATGAATATGATCAGAGAGACGTACGGAACCTTTGGTTTTTCCGCAATTGAGACTCCCTGTGTAGAACATATTGAGAATCTCTGCAGCAAGCAGGGCGGTGAAAATGAAAAGCTGATCTTCAAGATCATGAAGAGAGGCGAGAAACTGAAACTGGATACTACAAAAACAGAGAATGATCTGACAGATTCCGGACTTCGCTATGACCTGACCGTACCGCTTTCCAGATATTATTCCAATAATGCAAACGAGCTTCCGGCTCCGTTTAAGGCACTTCAGATGGGAAATGTATGGAGAGCTGACCGTCCGCAGAGAGGTCGTTTCCGTCAGTTTATGCAGTGTGATATCGATATCCTGGGTGAGCCGACCTATCTTGCTGAGATCGAGCTTGTACTTGCAACTACAACACTTCTTGGAAAACTGGATTTCCATAACTTTACGATCCGTATCAATGACAGAAGGATCCTGAAGGCAATGGCTCAGTACAGTGGATTCCCGGCAGAGAGCTTTGATACGGTCTTTATTATTCTTGACAAGATGGATAAGATCGGCATCGAGGGAGTTGCAGAGGAGCTTGAGAAAGAGGGCTTTGAGAAAGAGAGCATTGACACCTATCTTGGACTTTTCCGTGAGATCACCAACGATGTTGAGGGTGTTCGTTATATTAAAGAAAAACTTTCTGATGTTCTGGAAGCAGGTATTGCAGAGGATCTTGAAACGATCATCAATACTGTAGAATCTGTAAAAACAGCAGACTTCAAAATGTCCTTTGACCCTACACTGGTACGTGGAATGTCCTATTACACAGGTCCGATCTTTGAGATTTCCATGGATGAGTTCGGCGGAAGCGTCGGTGGAGGCGGACGTTACGATGAGATGATCGGCAAATTTACAGGAAATAATACCTGTGCTTGTGGTTTCTCCATTGGATTTGAGAGAATCGTTATGCTGCTTCTTGAGAGAGGCTATGAGATTCCAACCAAGAATGGCAAGAAAGCATATCTGATCGAGAAGAACATGCCGGCAGACAAGCTTCTGAACATCCTGAAACAGGCAACTGAGGAAAGAAGTGCAGGTACACAGATCAATATCTCTATTATGAAAAAGAACAAAAAATTCCAGAAAGACCAGCTGGCAGCAGATGGTTATACAGAGTATGTAGAATTTTTCAACAGAGACTGAAACTGCCCGTCTGAAAACGGAGATAGCAGAGTAAATTAAAACGACTATGAAAAAAATAGTCAGAGGAGGATAAAGAGATGGCTGAAAGCATGCAGGGACTGCACAGAACTTGCCGATGTGCAGAAGTGACCACAGAGATGGTTGGAAAAGAAGTAACATTAATGGGATGGGTGGCAAAAGCCAGAAATAAAGGAGGTCTTGTATTTGTGGATCTTCGTGACCGTTCCGGGATCATGCAGCTGATTTTTGAGAATGGCAGCATTGACGAGGAAGGCTTTACAAAAGCAGGTAAACTGCGTAGTGAGTTTGTTATTGCTGTAACCGGTACCGTAGAGAAACGTGGAGGAGCAGTAAACGAGAATCTTGCAACTGGCGAGATCGAGCTTCGTGTAAAATCCCTCCGTGTTCTTGCTGAGGCAGATGTTCCTCCATTCCCGATCGAGGAGAATAGCAAGACAAAAGATGAGATCCGACTTAAATATCGTTATCTTGATTTAAGAAGACCGGATCTTCAGAGAAATATCATGATGAAGAGCAAGGTTGCCCAGCTTACAAGACAGTTCTTTACAGAAGAGGGATTTCTTGAGATCGAGACACCGATGCTTGGAAAGAGTACTCCTGAGGGAGCCAGAGACTATCTGGTACCATCACGTGTTCATCCGGGAAGCTTCTATGGCCTTCCACAGTCTCCGCAGCTGTACAAGCAGCTTCTGATGTGCTCCGGATTTGATCGTTATATCCAGATCGCAAGATGTTTCCGTGATGAGGATCTTCGTGCTGACCGTCAGCCGGAGTTCACACAGATCGATATGGAGCTTTCCTTTGTTGATGTAGACGATGTTATCGATGTTAACGAGAGATATCTTGCATTCCTGTTCAAAGAAGTTCTGGATATCGATGTAAAACTCCCGATCCAGAGAATTACCTGGCAGGAAGCTATGGATCGTTTTGGTTCCGACAAGCCGGATATGCGTTTCGGTATGGAACTTCATGATGTCAGTGATATCGTAAAAGACTGCGGATTTGGTGTGTTCACAGGTGCGCTTGAGAACGGCGGAAGTGTTCGTGGTATCAATGCAGAAGGTCAGGGCGCAATGCCGAGAAAGAAGATCGATAAGCTTGTTGAGTTCGTAAAAGGTTATGGTGCAAAAGGTCTTGCATACATTGCCATTGCAGAGGACGGAACCAGAAAGTCTTCTTTCGCCAAGTTTATGACAGATGAAGAGATGGATGCTCTTGTAAAAGCTATGGACGGCAAGCCGGGAGATCTTCTTCTTTTTGCAGCAGATAAGACAAAATTGGTATACGATGTACTGGGAGCACTCCGTCTTGAGCTTGCAAAACAGATGGATCTTTTAGATAAAAATGAGTATCGTTTCGTATGGGTAACAGAGTTCCCGCTTCTTGAGTGGAGCGAGGAGGAGAACCGTTTTACAGCAATGCACCATCCGTTCACCATGCTTATGGAGGAGGATCTTCCGCTTCTTGATACAGATCCGGGAAAGGTTCGTGCAAAAGCATACGACATCGTTCTTAACGGAAATGAGATCGGCGGCGGCAGCGTGCGTATCCATCAGGATGATATTCAGGAAAGAATGTTTGAGGCACTTGGCTTCACAAAAGAAGCTGCACATGAGCAGTTCGGATTCCTTCTGGATGCCTTCAAATATGGAGTTCCGCCACACGCAGGACTTGCATATGGCCTTGACAGACTTGTTATGCTTATGGCAAAGGCAGATACGATCCGTGATGTTATTGCATTCCCGAAGGTTAAGGATGCCTCCTGTCTGATGACTCAGTCTCCTAGCCAGGTAAGTGAGGCACAGCTTCATGAGCTGGGACTTGACCTTGAGCCGCAGAAAGAAGAGGAAGAATAAAAGATCATGCAGCCGACAATCTATACATTTCTGATCGTTTGTCCACTTGTATTTCTTGCCGGATTTGTAGATGCTGTAGCAGGCGGGGGAGGACTGATCTCCCTGCCTGCTTATCTTTTGGCCGGAGTTCCTGTACATAATGCTGTTGCCACCAACAAGCTGTCATCAGCAACAGGAACATTGATCTCAACTGTCCGTCTGTGCAAAAATAAATTTGTGGACTGGATCCTGGTGCTTCCATGTATTCCAATGGCACTCCTGGGATCTTCCATAGGAGCTCACCTTGCGCTTATAGCCAGTGATAAGCTCCTGCGTTATATGCTGATCCCGGTTCTTCCGGTGGTTGCTTTTTATGTGCTGCGCAAGAAAAATATGGATGAGAAGGGTGGCGAGATCGCCAGAAAAAAACAGATCCTGCTCTGTGCCGTATGCTCTCTTGCTGTAGGATGCTACGATGGATTTTATGGACCAGGAACAGGAACTTTTCTCCTGCTTTTGTTTACAGGATTGGGAAAAATGAGTGTGGCAAAAGCTTCCGGTACCATGAAGGTTACCAACCTCTCTTCTAATGTAGCGGCTCTTGTTGTATTTCTGCTCAGCGGAAAGATTGTGATCATGCTTGGAATTGCAGCGTCAGTGTTCTCGATCGCAGGACATTATACCGGTGCAGGTATGGTTATGAAAAACGGAAGCCGGATCATACGGCCTATTATTCTTATAGTCCTTGCATTGCTTTTTATAAAGATCATATCCGGAATATAAAAAAGAAGAATATAAAAAACCCGTGAAGATCACGCTTTCCTGTCAGAGAAAGCAGATATTCACGGGTTTTCTAGCTTTTATTCTTTATTCGTTATCTTCGGTAGAATCTTCAGGAACCGGTGAAGCGGTAAGAGTTCCGAAGATGGCATTGCCTAGTTCGGTACCTGCATTCTCAAGCTTCCAGGATGCACCATCGTTTGTGAGATGGAAGGTAGCAGTGGCAGTTATGGTTGCCTGATTATTCCTGATACTGTCCAGAAGCAGTTCATGTGATTTGTTGTAACGCTTCTGGGAACCGTCGATCACTGCATCAGCAGAAGCCAGATAAGTATTCAATTCTTTTTCGTACTGTGTAAGAATGGAATTACTGTCAAATGTGGTAAGCTCTGCGTCCACTTCAGCAAGATATCCGGAAACAGAGGTGCTTGATATTTTGTAGTTAAAACAGGAGTGAAACTGTTCCATAAGGGCAGAGGCAATGGCGTTTTTTGCCGAATCTGAAGTGTTCAGAATGGAATCCAGCCCTAAATAATTAGCCATCTGCTTTACATCCATTTCCTGAAGCGTTTTCAGATAGACGGTAAGCGTTTCGGCAGGCGGCACAAGATCAGGATCGGACAGATAGGTGATAAGGCCACCGACCAGATCATTTTCGAGAGAGGAACTGTGCGTAATCTCCCAGTCAGGTTCTGAAGAAGATCCAAGATTGTTTAGTTGGATGGAAGTATTGCGTTCTACAGAACTGTACGTGTTATTCTTGAGAAGCTTGTACAGGAGCAGATAACGCTGCTCCAGGGAATTTCCGTTATCATTTTCTTTACCGGAGGCGGTTTCCAGTATTTCTTCCTGAAGGCTTGCAGAAACAAAATCACTGGCAAGAGCTTCAGCATCCAGAGTAGTAAGCTTAAGCTGCGCAGAAGCATTTTTTTCGTCGCTATCAACGGATATATCCAGGATTTTGTAATCGAAATTCTGAAAGAAGAGAGAAAATACTTCTTTTATGTCAGCAGAAAGCTTTGTGCTGTCATCAGAATCCGGAAACAGTTCCTGATAGGATATGTACTGCATGGTTGTTTCAGAGTCCAGATTTTTAAGAAGATCCAGATCTTTTTTGATCGCCTTCTCCGCATGAGCTTTGGCCGACTGGGAGCAGCTACATAAAAAAACTGAGAGAAGAATGATCATCAAGAAAGCCAGCAGATGTTTCACTGTCTTCATATTGTTCTTTCCTTTCAAAAAAGTTATATTACAACATTTTAGCAGATAAAGTACCGAAAGTCAAAATATCGCAAAAATGGAGAAAAAGGAGACTTTTTTATGAAAAATCTGTGAAATCTGCATCGTTTTCTTCAGGGACTTTTCTTTTTAGAGTGAATCTGCTATGATGTTTGAAGCAACAGATAGTTTCAGTACGATGCTGAGAAAAGGGGACAGATATGAAAAAACGTATTTTGATCGCACTTGGAGTCCTTGTACTTGCAGCCGGTATCGGAGCCGGTGGATGGTATTATTATACACATCATGCAGGGTCCGCAGGAGGCAGCGATATTGTATATGTAACAAAGATAAGCAAGCTTTCGGAAATGGATTCCGGAGTGGAAAACCGATATGCAGGTGTTGTGGAACCGCAGGAAACGGTTCAGGTAAAGATCGAAAGTGGCCGAAAGGTAAAAGAAGTTCAGGTAAAGACCGGTCAGGAAGT
The DNA here is from genome assembly GCF_039062885.1 of Blautia sp. 2227st1_G12_2227SCRN_220401. Taxonomy (NCBI): domain Bacteria; kingdom Bacillati; phylum Bacillota; class Clostridia; order Lachnospirales; family Lachnospiraceae; genus Blautia; species Blautia sp. 2227st1_G12_2227SCRN_220401. Next base: position 36,735 of record NZ_JBCLNI010000004.1, read on the forward strand.
AAAGAAAGGGCAGCTTCTTTTTCAGTATGATCTTGGAAGTATCCAGCAAAGTCTTCAGGAAGCACAGCTGGCCTTGGACCGCCTGAAAAACGAACAGTTAAGTATATCTGATCAGATCACTACACTGGAAGCTGAGAAAAAGAAAGCTACAGCAGATAATCAGCTTTCCTATACAATAGAGATCGAAACACAGAAAATGAATCTCAAGAAGAATGAATATGATCAGAAAAGCAAACAGGCAGAGATCGATAAGCTTTCCCAGGCAACGCAGAATACCGAGGTGCGCAGTGAGATCGATGGAGTGATCCAGAAGATCGATACCTCCAAGATGGGCGGTGATGATTCTGAGGGCGTGGAGGATACGCTGACAGAAGGCACGACGGATTCCACAGATTCCAGTTCCGGAAACAGCTCCGGCAATGCATTTATCACGATCCTGAGTACAGGTGCTTATCGTGTAAAGGGAACGGTAAATGAAATAAACCGTGATTCGATCATAGAGGGAACTCCTGTGATCATTCGTTCCAGGGTGGATTCTTCAAAAACCTGGAAGGGCACCATGGGCTCTGTTGACTTGGATAATTCTACCAGCAACAGCAGTTCGGATATGGCAATGTTCGGAATGTCCAGTGCCAGTGATGATCAGACATCATCCAGTACCTATCCGTTTTATGTGAATCTGGATTCATCTGAGGGTCTGATGCTGGGGCAGCATGTGTATATTGAACCGGACGAAGGACAGGATGAGAAGAAGTCCGGTATCTGGCTGAACGATTATTTTATCGTGGATGCGGATACAGACAGCCCATATGTCTGGATCGCAAACGGTCAGAACAAGCTGGAGAAGAGAGAGGTCATATTAGGACAGTATGATGAAGATCTTGGGGAATATGAGATCGCAGACGGACTTTCTGAAAAAGATAAGATCGCATTTCCGACAGATGAGCTGAAAGAAGATATGTCTGTCACAGAAGGTACTGCAGATCAGACTACAGCGGCTATGTGGGATGATTCCGAGGATGATGAAAGCTCTGATGATTCTGCATACACGGAAAGTGATGGCTCAGAGCCCGAAATGATCGAAAATGGAGCTGTAGACAGTGATATGATGGATGCGACAGACGACATTTCTTCGGGAGATGACCTTGTTCCGATGGAAGGAGCGCCGACAGAATGATTTTGGATTTAAAAGGAATATATAAGGATTATCAGCAGGGGAAAATGACAGTACCTGTATTAAAAGATGTAGATTTTTCCATGGAGGAGGGAGAATATGTGGCGATCATGGGACCTTCCGGTTCCGGAAAGACTACACTGATGAATATTATCGGATGCCTGGACAAACCTACCAAGGGAACTTTTCTCCTGAATGGAGAAGATATTGCCAAATGTACAGAGAATGAGATGTCAGATATCCGTCTGAAAACGATCGGATTTGTATTTCAGAGCTTTCATCTCCTTCCAAGGCAGAGCGCGCTGACAAATGTGGAACTGCCGCTGAATTATGCAAGGGTTCCCAAAAAGGAGCGCCGGGAACGTGCACGAAAAGCTTTGGAGCGTGTAGGCCTTGCCGACAGGGTGGATTTTAAGCCCAACCAGCTTTCCGGAGGACAGATGCAGAGAGTGGCTATTGCAAGAGCGATCGTAAACAATCCCAAGCTTTTGCTGGCAGATGAGCCTACCGGGGCACTGGATACGAAATCGGGAGCACAGGTTATGGAACTGTTTCAGAAGCTGAACGATGAGGGAGTTTCTGTGCTGATGATCACACATGACCCGGAGATTGCGGCACATGCCAAACGGGTTGTTATGATCCGTGACGGTGAGCTGCAGGAAAAGAGGTGATAGAATGAAAGTGGTGAAGAGAGTGATCGTTGGTGTACTGGTTGCGGCATTGGCAGCCGGAGGAATCTACACAGGGCTTATGCATGTGAAAGAATCCAAGGTAACAGAGGTGCCGGTAACCAGCGTCAGCAATCTTCAGACGGACTGGTATTCGGAGACAACACTGGATGGAACCATCACCACGAATGTTTCTCAGAATGTAAATATGGATAAAGATATGATCATCGAGAAAATATATGTATCCCAGGGTGATGATGTAAAAAAAGGCGATAATCTGATCTCCTTTGATATGACACTTGTAGAGATGGAGCTGAATATTGCAAAGCTGAAACAGCAGAAGCAGGAGCAGGATCTGACCAAAGCACAGAACCGTCTGACAAGTCTTCAGAATGGAGGTCCCATCGAAGACGGTACAGACAGTACTGATGGTACGGACTTGAATCCTACAGGTGGTGATAAAGGAAATGACGGAGAAATGACAAATACGGATACACCTTCCGGAAGTGACGGAGACGAGGATATGCAGTCAACTACCGGTTCCGCGGCTACTGCAGATGGCAGCTATCTTGCAGCGGCTTCCTCCAGGCCATTACTTCTCAGTGCCCTTACAGATACAGAAGGAGATCTTGAAGATTCTGCAGAGAAAGTTACCGAAGAAATGCCGTCCGGAGAAACGACGGACAGTGAAACAGAGCAGATGACCGGAGATGACACAGCGGATATGGAAGAGGATACAACTGCATCCGATGAGGATCTGATCATGGATCCGACCTACCAGGATCCTACTGCCAATGATATTACAGACGGAGAGACTACGGACTGGGGTTCCGGAGAAGATGACACCCCAACGGTATCTCCGACACCGACTCCCACACTGGGACCCAATGAGCTTCCTGATCCCAATATAACAGAACCGGAAATTCCGGGGATCACAGATGGTGAACCGGAATTTTATCAGAAGCTGGATTATACTTCTCAGCCGTTTACAGGAACCGGTACGGAAGAAGATCCCTATGTTTTTCTTGTAAGCAGTGCCAAAGGCAAAGTTACGGTGATGGGATCCTTCTTTAACAGAATGGCGGGATACAGTGAGGATGGAACCAAAGTGGTCCAGAAAGGCGGCAGCTGGTTCCAGCTGGAGTTTCATGAGAATGATACCATTGCTGATTTTCAGGACAGAACACTTTCCTGTACAGGATATTATCTGATCGATGGAAGTCTTCTTGAAAATCCGGTATATATGTATGCGGAAACAGAATTTACACTGGACGAGGCTTCCAAATATGACAAAAATGATAATGAGATACCGGATGACAGCGGTGATGGAGATGACGGTACTGATGGCACAACCATGTCAAGAGAGGATGCGATCAAGATCCAGAAAAACAAGATCGCAAGTTTGAAACTGGATATTGAGGAAAATAATCTGAAAATCACTAAGCTGGAGAACAAAATAAAAAACAAGCTGATAACAAGCAAACTGGATGGAACGGTTGCTTACATCGGAGATGAAGTCACAGGTTCTTATAATGGAGATGCTTTTCTGAAAGTAAAAAGCAAAGATGGTTTTTATGTTACCGGAACGGTCAGCGAACTGATGCTGGATCAGATGAAGGAGGGAACACTTCTTCAGTGTACCAGTTATAATTCCGGCAGCTTTGAGGCGAAGGTACTGAATGTATCCGATTACCCGGTGGATTCTTCAAATGCTTATTATGGTGGAGATTCTAATCCCAATGTATCGTATTACACCTTTAATGCAGAGATCACAGATCGTTCATTGCAGTTTACCGACCAGGATTATGTGACGGTATCTCTGAAGTCAAATAAACTTGCCGAAGGCAGTATGGTTGTGATGAAGGCATTTATCCGTACGGAAAATGGAACCAGCTATGTATACAAAGACGTGAAGGGAACACTGAAAAAGCAGCAGATCACAGTGGGAAGCATTGTGAACAGCGGATATTATGCAGTTGTAACTTCAGGTCTGAAATCCGATGATCTTCTTGCTTTCCCATATGGTGATGCCGTGAAGGAGGGAGCCAAGACAAAAGAAGTGACTTTGGATGATATGTACAATGAATAAATAACAGGAAGGAGAAATTTCATGTTTGAAAATATACGCCTGGCTTTTCAGGGAATATGGTCACATAAGATGAGATCCTTTCTGACCATGCTGGGTATTATTATTGGTATTGCATCTATTATTGCAATTGTATCTACGATCAAAGGTACCAGTGAGCAGATCAAGGAAGATCTGATCGGGTCCGGAAACAATACCGTACAGGTTATGCTCTATGACGGAGACAGTACATACGATATGGATTATGGTTCTTACGGAAGCTCGGCCAAACCGCCGGTTATTTCTGATTCCCAGAAAACGGCGATCGGAGACTTGGATCATGTGATCAGTTCTACATTTTATTACAGCAGCCAGTCTGCCAGTGTTTATTATAAAAACACAAGCTTTCAGGGCGGAACCGTGTACGGGATCGACAGCAATTATCTGAAAACGAGGGGATACCTGGTCCAGTCCGGGCGGGGATTTGTACAAAAAGATTATGACAGCTACCGAAAGGTTGCTCTTGTGGATTCCAATGCTGCACAGAATATTTTCGGAAGTGAGAGCCCGGTAGGGAAAACCATTGAGGTGGGATCAGAACCGTATATCATTGTAGGTGTGATCACTCAGAGTGAGGACAGCATGCCGAAGATCAATACGATTTCTGAGTACGAGGAATATTCGCAGACGATCATGGGAAGCGTGATGATCCCGGATACTACCTGGCCTGTTGCATTTAAATTTGATCAGCCGCAAAATGTGACAGTCCGTGCAGACAGCACAGATAATATGAGTTCTGTAGGAAAAGCAGCAGAGGATATTCTGAATACAGGGATCCAGAATGAAAAAAACAAATCGAACTTTAAATATAAAGCGGAAGACATTATGGAGAAGGTCAAGAATCTCCAGAAGCTCAGCGAAAGTACCAATCAGCAGCTGATCTGGATTGCAAGTATCTCCCTGCTTGTTGGTGGTATCGGTGTTATGAATATCATGCTTGTATCTGTCACAGAACGTACCAGCGAGATCGGACTGAAAAAAGCTATCGGAGCAAGAAAAAAAGTGATCCTGGGACAGTTTCTGACGGAAGCTTCGGTGCTGACCAGTATTGGAGGAATCATTGGTGTGGTCCTTGGGATCATCCTGTCAAAAGTGGTGTCTCAGGTGTCAGGAGCACCAACAGCCATCAGCGTTCCGGCAATTATCGGTTCTGTGGTATTTTCCATGCTGATCGGTCTGATCTTCGGACTTCTCCCATCTGTAAAGGCAGCTAATCTTAATCCGATCGATGCCCTTCGCAGTGAATAAAAAGATATACATACATATAGCATCTGCAATTGCCGGAAGGATTCCGGTGGCAGATGCTTATTTTTATATCTGAAAGTATTGTTCAGGTTTTATGAAGCTCTGCGGTCTTTATTTTGTCACTTTTGCTGTATATATGATAAAAAAAGAAAGTATAAATAGAGTTTTTACAGGTTTTTTAGAGATCATAAAAAAATCGTGGCAGAATCTTTGGATAGTGTGATATAATACATCATAAGTGGGCAAATATAAAAACAGAAGGAGATAATTTCATGAAGGTTTTGGAAGGTAAATCTGTATTTTCCGGTATTGCGATCGGTAAGATCTCAATCCTCCAGAAAGTTGACGCCAGTGTTAAACGTGTTCACGTGGAGGATCCGGAAGAAGAGGTAAAGCGTGTGGAGGCAGCCAGAGAGCAGGCTGTGGCACAGCTTCAGAAGCTTTATGACAAGGCTCTTCAGGAAGTTGGAGAGTCCGGAGCGGCAATCTTTGAGGTTCATCAGATGATGCTGGATGATGATGACTATCTGGATTCCATCCACAACATTATCCGTACAGAGTCTGTAAATGCAGAATATGCGGTTGCAACAACTGGTGATAACTTCTCATCAATGTTCGCACAGATGGACGACGATTATATGAAAGCAAGAGCAGCTGATGTAAAGGATATCTCAGACCGTCTGGTACGTGTGCTTTCCGGCCATGGAGATGGAGAGCTTGAAGCATCCGAGCCGGTGATCGTAGTTGCAGAGGATCTTGCACCAAGTGAGACTGTACAGATGGATAAGAGCAAGGTTCTTGCTTTTGTCACAAGAAAAGGTTCTTCTAACTCACATACTGCGATTCTTGCGAGAACCATGAATATTCCGGCGCTGATCAATATTGAATACGATGAGTCCATGGACGGTAAGATGGCAGTCGTAGACGGAAAGAGCGGAAATCTGATCGTTGAGCCGGATGCAGAGACCCTTAAAAAATATGAGGATATGCGTGCCGATGAACTTGCACAGCGTGCAATGCTCAAAGAGCTGAAAGGTAAAGAAACTGTTACCAAGAGCGGTCGTAAGCTCCACCTTTATGCCAACATCGGAAGTACAGGTGATGTTGCGAATGTACTTGCCAATGATGCGGAAGGTATTGGACTTTTCCGAAGTGAGTTCGTATACCTGGAAAAAGAAGACTATCCTACAGAGGAAGAGCAGTTCCAGGTTTACAAGACCGTAGCTCAGAATATGGCCGGCAAAAAAGTTATCATTCGTACTCTGGATATCGGAGCGGACAAGCAGATCGATTATTTTAATATGGCGCATGAGGAAAACCCTGCAATGGGATATCGTGCGATCCGTATCTGTCTGGACCGTCCGGAAGTATTTAAGACACAGCTGAGAGCGCTTTTCCGTGCAAGCATGTTCGGAAATATTTCCATTATGTATCCGATGATCATCTCTGTAACTGAGGTGAAGCAGATCAAGGCTATTGTAGCAGAAGTAAAAGCAGAGCTTAAGGAACAGGGGATCCCGTTCCGTGATGACGTGGAGCAGGGTATCATGATCGAGACTCCGGCAGCTGTTATGATCAGTGATCTTCTTGCAAAAGAGGTTGATTTCTTTAGTATCGGAACCAATGATCTGACCCAGTATACACTGGCTATTGATCGTCAGAATGCAAAGCTGGATAATATCTATGATTCCCATCATGAGGCAGTTCTCCGTATGATCCAGATGGTTGTGGATAATGCACACAAAGAAGGTATCTGGGCCGGAATCTGTGGTGAGCTTGGTGCGGACACTACACTTACTGAGAGATTTGTAGAGATGGGACTGGATGAGTTGTCCGTATCTCCGACATTTGTTCTTCCGGTTCGAAAGATCGTAAGAGAAATGAAATAAGACACAGATCATAAATAGATAAGGATATTTTTGATAAATGGTGTGACAGCTGCTGTGCATAAATATTTGTATGGCAGCTGTTTTTTTAGTTACTGTTTGCGGTTACTGTTCACTGGTAATATTCCGCGAGGTGTTTTTTGTGAGCGAAGGTCACAGAAAATTTCCAATTGTGATATAGAAAAAAATATGATACACTAACATCATGGCTTTTTACAGCAGTTCAAAGAATTAGTTCATCAGGGGCTGATGCATTAATTCTTTGAACTGTGAGATAACAGACCAGGAGGAGAGAAAGAATGGGCAAAATTGCCATTGTAACAGACAGCAACAGTGGTATCACACAGGCCCAGGCCGAAGAGCTTGGCGTTTATGTGATACCGATGCCGTTTTATATTAATGAAAAAATGTATCTTGAAGGTGTAACTCTCACACAGGAAGAGTTTTATGAGAAGCTTAAGAAGGATGAACCGATCTCCACATCTCAGCCAAGTCCGGCTGATCTCTGTGATCTGTGGGACAAGCTTCTGAGAGATTATGAGGAAATCGTTCATATTCCGATGTCAAGCGGATTGAGTGCATCCTGTTCTACTGCAATGGGACTTGCTATTGATTATAATGGTCGTGTTCAGGTAGTGGATAATCAGCGGATTTCCGTAACACAGAGACAGTCTGTAATGGATGCTAAGATGCTTGCCGAGGCAGGAAAAAGTGCCGCAGAGATCAAGAAGATCCTTACGGATCAGAAACTCGATTCCAGTATTTATATCACACTTGACACCCTGAAATATCTGAAAAAAGGTGGCAGGATCACACCGGCAGCAGCAGCCATCGGAACGGTTCTGAACCTGAAGCCTGTACTTCAGATCCAGGGAGAGAAGCTGGATGCCTACGCCAAGGTCCGTGGCAAGAAGCAGGCCAAACGTGCCATGCTGAAGGCAATGAAGAATGATTGGGAAACACGTTTTAAGGAATACGCATCTGACGGTGAGATGTGTCTTCAGGCTGCTTATACAGGAAATCTGGAAGAAGCAGAAGAATTTAAAAAAGAGATCCAGGAGGTATTTCCGGGAATGGAGATACATATGGATCCCCTTTCCTTAAGTGTTGCCTGCCATATCGGTTATGGTGCCCTTGCAGTCGCATGTTCAAGAAAAGTGACGTTATAAGCATAAAATACAGAAACAAAGATATGAGGAGTTTGAAATATGAAGAAGATTATGGAACAGATGGCGGAAGAACTTTCCGCAGCATTTGAAAAAGCAGGTTATGATCCGTCCTACGGAAAAGTTACTGTTTCCAACAGACCGGACTTATGTGAGTATCAGTGTAACGGTGCTATGGCAGGAGCCAAAGCATATCACAAAGCACCGTTTATGATCGCTGATGATGTGGTAGCACAGCTGTCAGAGAGCCGGATCTTTTCCAGAGCAGAAGTTGTAAAGCCTGGATTTATCAACCTGGATGTGAACCCGGAATTTGTTGCAGAATACATGAATAAGATGGCAGAGGATGAGAAGCTTTCTGTTGAGACTGCCAAGAATCCGAAGACGATCATTATCGACTATGGCGGACCAAACGTTGCCAAGCCGCTTCACGTAGGACATCTCCGTTCTGCAATCATCGGTGAGAGCATCAAGCGTATCGGACGTTTTGTAGGACATAAGGTGATCGGTGATGTACATCTTGGAGACTGGGGCCTTCAGATGGGACTGATCATCACTGAGCTGAAACACCGAAAACCGGAGCTGGTATATTTTGATGACAGCTTTACCGGTGAATATCCGGCAGAAGCACCGTTTACTATCAGCGAGCTGGAAGAGATCTATCCATGTGCCAGTGGGAAGTCAAAAGAGGATGAGGCTTACCGTAATGAGGCACTGGAGGCAACCCATCTTCTTCAGCAGGGTAAACCCGGATACATGGCTCTCTGGAACCACATTATGAATGTATCTGTAACAGACCTTAAGAGAAACTACGCGAATCTGAACGTAGACTTTGACCTCTGGAAAAAAGAATCCGATGCACAGCCGTACATCCCGGATATGGTAGAAGACATGAAGAAGCGAGGATTTGCCTATGAGGACCAGGGTGCTCTTGTTGTAGATGTAAAAGAAGAGAGTGATACCAAGGAGATCCCTCCATGTATGCTTCTGAAATCAGACGGAGCTTCTCTCTATACGACCACAGACCTTGCTACTATCGTAGAGCGTATGAAACTCTTTCAGCCGGATGAGATCCTTTATGTTGTTGACAAGCGTCAGGAGCTGCATTTTATCCAGGTATTCCGCTGCGCAAGAAAAACCGGTCTTGTAAATCCGGAGACCAAGCTTTCCTTCCTTGGTTTCGGTACCATGAATGGAAAAGACGGTAAACCGTTTAAGACAAGAGAAGGCGGTGTTATGCGTCTGGAGAACCTGATCGCAGATATTGATGAGGAAATGTATCGTAAGATCGTGGAGAATCGCAGTGTAAAAGATAAAGATGCAAAGGATACTGCCAAGATCGTAGGACTTTCCGCAATCAAATACGGAGATCTTTCCAACCAGGCGACCAAGGATTACATCTTTGATGTTGACCGCTTTACATCCTTTGAGGGAAATACAGGTCCGTATATCCTTTATACTATCGTTCGTATTAAGTCGATCCTGAACCGTTATGTACAGGAGGGAGGAGATTTAAGTACAGGTAAGATCCTTCCGGCAGTCAATGCCAGTGAGAAGAACCTGATGCTTCAACTTTCCGGCTTTGCGGCAATGGTTGAGAACGCTTTTGAAGAAAAAGCACCACATAAGATCTGTGCATATATCTATGAGGTATCCAATGCATTTAACAGCTTTTACCATGAGACCAAGATCTTAAGCGAAGAGAATCAGGCACAGAAGGAATCCTTCCTTCAGCTACTCCAGCTTACAAGAAGAGTGCTTGAGACAAGCATCGATCTTCTTGGATTCTCTGCACCGGATCGTATGTAGGGTATAGTTTTACAGATACAAACACTATGAATAATGACAGACCGCCGGATAAAGAGACATTTTTTGTCTGCTATATCCGGCGGACTTTTTATATAGAAAGTTCTTTGCAAAAAGAACAGGACGTGCTATAATAGGACTTATCCTAAACGAGGGCAGATCACGAATTTCTGCCTGACTATAAGTTATCTGATTTTTTTCAAACCGGAATTCACCGGATTATCCCAAATCAATAAGAAACGTAATTATAAATATTGTCTGACAGAAATGAGAGGAAGGTGATCTGTCTGATCGGAAATGTTCTGAAAGAACGTTATTGCATTGTAGAACAAATTGGACATGGCGGAGGTGGAAGCCTTTATCTGGCAAAAGATATGGAGCTTGGTATCTGCCGTGCAGTGAAAGAGATACCGATCGCAAAGAAAAAAGAAGCCAGACTCATGCAGCATCTGGAATATCCTGCAATACCGAAGATTATCGATTATGTGGAAACAGGGGAGTACTGTTATCTGATCATGGAATATATCAAGGGTCAGTCGCTGGGAGAACTTCTCCGTTCAGGAAAACGGTTTTCTTTACGGGAAATCCTTGCTCTGGGAAAGGAGATTGCCAGAGTATTGGAATATCTTCACAGTCGGAAGCCATCGGTCTGTTACGGGGACCTGAAACCGGATAATCTTATGTTTTCAGAAACCGGGCATCTGTATCTGATAGATCTTGGAAGTGCCATGTTCGATCATGGAAAAAGAAAACAGATCTGTGAAGGAACGAAAGGCTATGCGGCGCCGGAGCAGTATCAGGGCTACTTAAGACCGGGAAGTGATATTTATGCTCTGGGGAAGACCCTGGAAAAGCTTTACGGAAAAAAGAAATGGCAGTGGATTTTATATCCGGATTTTTTCTGGCTTCTGTTCCGATGTACCAGAAAACAGGAAAAATACAGATATTCGGATATGTCAGTGGTTCAGAAGAAAATCCAAAAGCTGGAAAATAGATATCGGATGATCACCTGGAGAAAACGATTTTTGGAAGCGGCAGCTGCAGGGATTCTGATAGGAACACTGATCTTGATAGCAGGATTGCTGAAAACGGAAGAATTTTCTGTGGCGATCTCAGAAGTAACAGATTTGTATTACGAAGCCAGACAGTATCCGGAAGACTCAAAAGATCGGGAAAAGTGCTGTATGGCAGCGGAAAAGAGACTCCAGAGGTTAAGTAGAAATTATGGGGAAAAAGAACAGCAGCGTCGTATTGAGCTATTGCTGGCATGGAATGCGGAGCTTTTGTGTGAACCGGAAAAAGCGGCTTTATATTATGAAAATCTTCTTCTGTATGATGCAGAATATCCTGTGGCCTACGGGGAATATGGGATGTTTCTTATTCGGACCGGTCAGAAAGAGGCCAGCAGAAAGCTGTGGGAAGATTATAAAGAGAAAGAAAAAGCGGAATTACTGGATGACAGTGAAAGCAGAAATCTGCAGCTTTGGGAGGAGATCAATGAGAAAAAGAAGAGAAAGTGATCAGAAAAAACCAAAAGAAATGAAAATTCCTAGTAGGAAAACCTGTTTTATTGTTTTGTTTCTGCTGGTCTTATGCAGCTGGATGATCCCTTCCATTGCTGTCTATGGATTTGATGTGTCAGGAATGGATAGTTTTGATACCGGTGGATTTGATATGAATGTGGGAGAAGGAACCGGACAGCTGCCGGAAGACTGGGAAGAAAGCTATGCAGGAGAAGGAAGTGATGATAGTAATTGGAACAGAGAAGAAGAAAATACTGAGGAGTATTCCGCTGCCTGGGCAGAATCAGAGAATGATCAGGAGGAGTCTGCACAATGGAATTTAGATTTTCAGACAGATGAGGTACGTTCTCAGGAAGAAAGCTTTATGGAAAATGGAAATACTGCGGCAGAAGTAGAGATAGCTGATACACCTGCGGAAAAACTGACGGAAACGCCAATACCAACAAAACTGCCAATACTGACTGAACAACCAATCCCCATACAGACAGTGACAGCAAGTCCATCTGTAACGTTGACTCAAAAACCAGGTCGAAAGTCAGTGACAGATGCATCAAAGAGGGAGAAGAAGCAAAATCCGGCATTATCTTACTATCGGACAGAACCAACAGGAACGTCGGATAGGAAAAAAGAAAAAGAGCAAAAACCGGTGATCCGAATGAAAACAGACGGTAACAGGATCCGGATAGAGATCAGTCCGGATATTCCGTTCCAGATCCTTTCATTTCGGATCAATGGAAAAGAATGTGATTTTTACTGGCAAGGAAAAAAGCTTCTGGCGGAATTACCGAAAAAAAGCAGAAATCCCTGGAAAGCAGAACTCATGGGATTTGTGAAATCCGGGAAGCTGTACTATGAAACCATGGACTTACCAGAAAAACAGTGATACAATAGGCATACTTACTGATTATTTTATACAACAGGAGGAATTTATGTATAAGGCAATCTTTTTTGATCTGGACGGAACACTGACAGAATCCGGAGAGGGGATTACGAAATCTGTACAGTATGCACTGGAGAAACTTGGAGTTTCGGCACCGGAGCTGGAGCCATTGAAGGTTTTTGTGGGTCCGCCGCTTCTGGAACAGTTTATGAAATATGCGGGATTTGATAAAGAGACAGCACAGAAGGGAATTGAATATTACAGAGAGCGGTATTCAGAAAAAGGAATGTATGAGAACACCGTTTATCCCGGCATGGAAAACACTCTGGCAGAACTGAAACGTCGTGGCTACAGACTGGCTGTGGCGTCTGCGAAACCGACCTTTTACGTAACACAGATCATGGACCATTTTAATCTGAGCCGGTATTTTGAGGTGATCGCCGGGACGGACCTCAATGGACCGAAAGTAACCAAATCTCAGGTGATCGAGGAAGCTCTGGAAAGAATGAGCCTTTCTGACCACCGTGACCAGGTAATCATGGTGGGTGACAGAGAACATGACATTCTTGGAGCCAGACGATGCGGGATCCAGTGTGTGGCTGTATCTTACGGATATGGAAGCAGAGAAGAACTGGAAAAGGCACAGCCTCTTCAGATCGTAGCTTCCGCAGATGAACTTCTGAATTTTTTCGTCTGACCCCTCTGCACAGACAGAATATTTTTCAAATAGTGTGGAGGGAGCTTTATCCGGCAGGAATCCATTATCTTATCGGACAGATCCTCGGAAGTGCCGTGCTTCTCTGGCTGGCAGGGCATGTCGGCAACGCACAGGAAAGATACTATAGTTATACGCTGGTGATCACCGGACTTACCGGAGTGCTGGTTATGTTTCCAGCAGTATATTTTTATCGGAAGGATCGTATAGGAAGGCTGATCGGCGGTTTGACTTCCGTTGAGGAACAAAGGCTATCTATTCCTGAAATGTTGCTTCTTCTTGCTGCTGGAGCCGGATTTGCCCAATATGCCAATGTGCTGGTGGCAATCCTGCAGAACTGGATCTCATCCAGCTATGGAGAGACGATGACGAAGATCACATCAGGAAAGAGTTTATTTATGATGATCTTCTGGATGGGGATCATAGCGCCTGTTGCAGAAGAAATGATCTTTCGCTGGCTGATCTATCTGCGACTTCGGGATCACTTTTCTGTACTGTTTTCCGCTGTGATCTCTGCGGCGTTTTTCGGAATTTATCACGGAAATGTCCTGCAGGCTGTGTATGCGTTTGTTCTGGGAGGGATTTTTGCGTGGTTTCTGGAGATGGGTGGTAATAAGTGGACCAGTGTGCTGATGCACATCGGAGCCAATACCTGGATACTTATTTTCAGTGAATATGCCCAGACTCTGGTGGAAAAAGCCGGAGCAGGAAGCCTTCTGATGATCTATGGTGTTTTTGCGGCAGCGATGATCGGAGGATATCAGTATTTTGCACGCCGGGGAGAAAAACGTGGCTACCGGGCTGTCTGATCCAATGTGGAACACGAATGTCTGCCTGCTACTGGATCAGGCAGAGTGATAGATGAATATTTGCTTTACAGAGAATCTGTAGTGGAATCATAGTATAAGGATGCCATTACAGATTTTTTTATAAAAATATGCCGGAATCTTTTGCTGCCGGTAAATTTATATAGATTTTATATTTATTTAAGAGACCATTTCTTGCGTACCTTTGTATCATGTGCTATCATAAGTGTATTAAAAGAATTAATACACTTAATACACAGATTACAGAGAAAGGAGCGTCGTATGTTATTCTTGGACTATCAGGACAGACGTCCCATTTACGAGCAGATCGTAGAGAAATTCCGGATGCTGATCCTGTCAGGAGCTGTGGAGCCATCTTCCAAGATGCCGTCTGTGCGGCAGCTGGCCGTGGAATTATCCATCAATCCCAATACCATCCAGCGGGCATATATGGAACTGGAGCAGCAGGGGCTGATCTGTCCGGTGAAGGGAAAAGGTAGTTTTGTCACAGACAGCAGCAGGATCAGGCAGATCGGTATGGAAGAAACCTTAAGTGAGCTGAAAAAGATCACAGAAAAGGGAATGGCTCTGGGAGTAGGGGAGGAAGAAATGATCGGTGTGATCCGCTTATGCTATAAGGAGGGAAACAATGATTGAGATAAAAAACTGCAGCAAAGCTTTTGGTAAGATACAGGCAGTAAATAAGGTTACCATGGATATCGGGGAACGGGAGGTTTTTGGACTGATCGGCTCCAACGGTGCGGGAAAAAGTACTCTGCTCCGTATCATGGCCGGGATCATCCGTCAGGACAGAGGAGAGGTGCTGATGGATGAAGAACCGGTTTTTGAAAATGAAAAGATCAAAGAGCATTTTTTCTACATCCCGGACGATGCATATATTCCGGCAAATTACAATGCTCTGGACATGGCAGAATTTTACCGTTGTATTTATCCGGGATTTCAGCAGGCGCGTTTTGAGACAATGATGAAGCAGTTTCATCTGGATGGAAAACGAAAAATCAGCACTTTTTCCAAGGGAATGAAGAAACAGCTTCTGGTGATCCTGGGAATCAGTACAGGAACGAAATATCTGTTTTGTGATGAAACCTTTGATGGCCTGGACCCGGTAATGCGCCAGGCAGTAAAAAGTATTTTTGCATCGGAGATCATGAGTCGTGAATTTACGCCGGTGATCGCTTCCCACAATCTTCGTGAGCTGGAAGATATCTGCGATCACATCGGGCTTCTTCATCAGGGAGGAATTCTCCTTTCCAGAGATCTGGAGGATATGAAATTCCACATCCATAAGATCCAGTGTGTACTTACTGACAAAAAGAAAGAAGAAGAATTAAAGAAAGAGCTGGATATTTTAAAAACAGAGCATCAGGGCTCCCTGCTGCTTATTACTGCAAGGGGAACAAGAAGAGAGATCATGGAGAAGATACAGGCAAAAAATCCTCTTTTCTGCGAAGTGCTCCCACTGACTCTGGAAGAAATATTTATCAGCGAAACGGAGGTGGCAGGCTATGAAGTCAAAAATTTATTCCAGTGAGTATATGAAATCCTCTTCTAAAGGACAAAGATGGATCCCGGCATTTGCCATGATCGCATTTCTCCTTGCATTTCCGGTAGCGGAACTTATTCTGATGGGAAAATGGAATGAGCGCAGTTATACTCAGAGTCAGCTTTCCTATCTGTATTCCAGCCTGTGGAGCAGTGACTTTCTCACAATGGGAGCAGCTGTGGCTGCGGTAACCGCATTTTTTGCAGCAGTAAGCGGCTTCTGGTATCTGTATTCCCCGAGAAAAGTGGATTTCTATCACAGCCTTCCGGTAAAGCGAAGTGCACTGTTTCTGCACAGAGTATTGTTGGCTGTTCTTTATTATCTGGTGCCATATGTGATCATGGAATTTGCTGCGGTATGCATCGGGGCAGCCAGAGGATATTACAGCCTTTCCATTATGAAAAAGGCACTGATCCTGCTGGTGCTCCATCTCCTGATGTATCTTCTGGTGTATTTTTCCACAGTGCTGGTGATCGCCTGCACCGGTACCATGTTGATGGGAGCACTTGCATGGGCAGGGCTGTTTACCTACAGTATCGTTCTGGCAGTGATGCTGCAGTTAAGCGGACATTTATTTTTTGATACCTGGTACGAGGGCAGTTACGGAATTCTGGCAGCAGTGCGGAATCTGGGATCTCCTCTTATGGTGATCGTAAGCTTTATAGATAGATACAGCAGCGGAAGCTTTGGAAAGCAGTTGCTGATACTGATCCTTACGCTGTTTATCATGGCAGCACTTTCCTGGATGGCATTTTGTAGACGAAGGTCAGAGAATACCGGAAAAGCTCTGGTATATACCTGGATGGAGCCGGTCTTAAGTGCCCTGATCACAATACCATCCGGACTGGGGATCGGTCTGATCTTTTATATGATTCCGGAAGATTCATCCAAAACAGCATGGTGGATCTTCGGAATGATACTGGGAACGATCCTGGTCCATGGAATTCTGGAAGTGATCTATGAAATGGATTTTCGCAGATTTTTCCGCAGAAAAGTGCAGCTTATGATCCTTGGAGGTGTTGTGGCAATCTGTGCGCTGACCATGAAAATGGATCTTCTGGGATATGACAGTTATTTTCCGGCTTATGACAATCTTCAGGGAGTTGTGATAAATGTAAGCAATCTTTCATATACAGAGCAGCTTTGCAATGTGGAAAAAAAAGAAAACGGAATCTATAAGATCCGGTATACTGCCACCTCAGACAATAGTTCCGGTCTGCTGGATCAGCCGGTGATGAAAAGTAAAGCATTATATAACAGTCTGAAGGATATCAGGCTTCAGAATGAAAAAGGAAAAAAATCAGGAAGGCGCATGTATGTGCGCTATATAAATAAACAGGGATTCAGTGTATGCAGAGGCTATATTGTATCCTCTGCACAGGCACAGAATCTTATGGAAGCCCTGTATGATGAGCAGACATGGAAAGAAGACAGATATTCATTTTTTCAGCTGGACAAACAGTATCTGAAAGAGGTCACCGGTATTTTCTGTGACGGAGATATTCAAACATTATTTGAGAAAAATGCAGAGAAGCGTCAGGCGCTGGCAGAGGCGTTGAGAAAGGACATTCTGGAAAACGGCGGTCAGACAGTAAAAGATCAGCCATGTGCAATGCTGATGTTCGATTATGCGGGAATTCCGTCAGAAGGCTACATGGATGAATGGGGAATGAATGTACCGGCTGTTCAGGAAGGAGAGAGTGTGTCTACCTCCGTTCTGGTGTATCCGGCATATAAGAGAACACTTGCAATTTTGGAAGAAACAGGATATCCTCTTTCTATGGATGAGCTGTCTGTTGAGTATATTGATGTTTATTACTTCAGCTCCGAAGCTGCCGGCGAAGATGATGAAGCTTTTTCCGACACTGAGCCTATTTCGGATCTTGAAGAAACAGATAACGGTTATAAAGTCCGTTACGATAAAAAGGAACAGCTGGAAGCCCTGAAAAAATGTATCCGTCCATCACAGCTGGTAAACGGATGGACTATCTGGAATGCAGATGCCACAATGGAAGTGGTTCTGGAAGGACAAGAGAGCACCGGCGGGGATTCCGGACTTTATATGACATTTGTCGGTGAGATCCCGGATTTTATCAGAGCAGATGCAAAGGCAGCCCATGTAACAGAATGGGAGGTAAATGATTAATGGAAAAACCAGTCCGGTTAGATAAATTTCTGGCAGATGCCGGCGCAGGTACAAGAAGCGAGGTAAAAAAATATATACAGAAGGGTCAGGTGCAGGTTAACGGGAAATCTGTGAAGAAACCGGAGCTGAAGGTAACAGAAGAAGATCAGGTGGTTATGAACGGGCAGGAGATCCATGCTGCACCGGAATATGTATATTATCTTTTTAATAAGCCGGCAGGCTGTGTCAGCGCAACGGAGGACTCCAGA
This sequence comes from Blautia sp. 2227st1_G12_2227SCRN_220401, assembly GCF_039062885.1. Lineage (NCBI taxonomy): Bacteria > Bacillati > Bacillota > Clostridia > Lachnospirales > Lachnospiraceae > Blautia > Blautia sp. 2227st1_G12_2227SCRN_220401. The sequence continues at coordinate 54,687 of NZ_JBCLNI010000004.1, forward strand.
GATAAAACGGTTCTCGACTACATTGAAGAGAAAGACAGAAGAAAGGGCCTTTTTCCGGTGGGACGCTTGGATAAAGATACAGAAGGCTTTCTTCTGATCACAGATGACGGTCCTCTGGCACACGAGCTTCTTTCTCCGAAAAAGCATGTGGATAAGACCTACTATGCAAAAGTATCCGGGAAAGTGACAGAAGAAGATGTCGTGAAGCTGGCAGAAGGCGTGGATATCGGGGAAAAAGATCTCACACGACCGGCAAGGCTGGAGATCCTTTCTACCTGGGAGTTCGGTACAGAATCTGCAGAAGCCGGTAAGAACTGGGAATCTGAGATCCGACTTACCATCCACGAGGGAAAATTCCATCAGGTAAAACGGATGATGGAGGCACTGGGAAAAAAAGTAACTTATTTGAAAAGACTATCCATGGGGCCGCTGGCGCTTCCTTCAGATCTTCCGACAGGAAAATATCGTTCTCTCACCGAAAAAGAGCTGGAGCTTCTGAAGTCTGCCGGAAACCGCTGAAAAACAGAAAAAAATTGGAAAAATCCCCTTTACATAAGGGGATTTTCTATGCTATAATTCAGAAGTTGCAAAAATAAGCACGCACGGCGATTCTATAAGGATGGTGCCCTACGGTGTGAGGATGGGTCCAGAGAGAAGGCGACCTGTGCGGAAGAATTTAACCAAAAAGGAGAAAAGACATGAGCGTTATTTCAATGAAGCAGCTTTTAGAGGCAGGTGTTCATTTCGGACATCAGACAAGAAGATGGAACCCTAAAATGGCTCCGTACATCTACACAGAGAGAAATGGTATCTATATCATCGATCTTCAGCAGTCTGTAGGAATGGTTGACGATGCTTACAATGCAGTAGCAGATATCGTTGCCAACGGTGGACACATCCTTTTCGTAGGAACTAAGAAACAGGCTCAGGATGCTATCCGTACAGAGGCAGAGCGTTGTGGAGAGTTCTTCGTAAATGAGAGATGGCTTGGTGGTATGCTTACAAACTTCAAGACAATCCAGAGCCGTATTGCAAGACTGAAAGAGATCGAGACAATGGAAGCTGACGGAACATTCGACGTACTTCCTAAGAAAGAAGTTATCGAGCTTCGCAAAGAGCTTGTTAAGCTTCAGAAGAACCTTGGCGGAATCAAAGAGATGAAGAGAATCCCGGATGCTATCTTTATCGTAGATCCTAAGAAAGAGAGAATCTGCGTACAGGAGGCTCATACACTTGGAATCCCGCTTATCGGTATCTGCGATACTAACTGTGATCCGGAAGAGCTTGACTATGTGATCCCGGGAAATGACGATGCTATCCGTGCAGTAAAACTCATCGTTTCCAAGATGGCTGACGCTGTTATCGAGGCTAAGCAGGGAACTGCTGAGGCAGATGGCGAGATCGAGGCTGAGTCTGAGGAGTTTGCAGCTACAGAGGAATAATTCGTATAAACAGAATATTTCAGGAGGAAACGAACAATGGCTATTACAGCAGCACAGGTAAAAGAGTTAAGAGAGATGACCGGCGCCGGAATGATGGATTGTAAGAAAGCTCTTACATCTACAGATGGTGATATGGATAAAGCAGTTGAGTTCCTGCGTGAGAAGGGTCTTGCTACAGCACAGAAGAAAGCAAGCCGTATCGCAGCAGAGGGTCTTTGCAAAACTCTGGTAACAGAGGATGGAAAGAAAGCAGTCGTTGTTGAGGTTAATGCTGAGACAGACTTCGTTGCAAAGAATGAGAAATTCCAGGGCTATGTTGCAGATGTTGCAGCACAGGCACTTAACACAACAGCAGCTGATATCGATGCTTTCCTTGCTGAGGCATGGGCACTTGATACAACTAAGACTGTAAAAGAGGCTCTTGCAGCTCAGATCGCAGTAATCGGCGAGAACATGAACATCCGTAGATTTGCTCAGGTTGAGGAACAGAACGGATTCATCGCTTCCTACACTCATATGGGTGGAAAGATCGGCGTTCTTGTAGACGTTGAGACAGATGTTGTTAACGATGCTGTTAAAGAGATGGCTAAGAACGTAGCTATGCAGATCGCAGCTCTGAAACCGCAGTACACAAGCGACAAGGAAGTAAGCGCTGACTATATCGAGCATGAGAAAGAGATCCTTATGGCTCAGATTCAGAACGACCCGAAGGAGTCCCAGAAACCGGCTAAGGTTATCGAGGGAATGATCACAGGACGTATCAAGAAAGAGCTCAAAGAGATCTGCCTTCTTGACCAGACATACGTAAAAGCAGAGGACGGAAAACAGTCCGTTGCTAAATACGTAGAGCAGGTAGCAAAAGAGAACGGCGCTAAGATCCAGATCAAAGGCTTCGTTCGCTACGAGACAGGCGATGGTCTTGAGAAAAAAGAAGAGAACTTCGCTGAGGAAGTTGCAAAGCAGATGGGTAAATAATCTGATATCTGCAGATCTTTAATAAGATCCATAAAACCCTTGAAAATCCAGTATTTTCAAGGGTTTTTCTTATATTATCCACTTCATATACTACATTATAAAATATGGATAGACTATAGTAACAGGAAGTTGCTTTTCAGAACATGGATCTATCTTTATAATAGGATAATGGAGGTGACGGCTATGGAAACAAAAAATGTAATCTTAAAACTTAGAACGGAAAGAGGAATGTCACAAGACGAGCTGGCAGATAAAATCATGGTAACAAGGCAGGCAGTATCACGTTGGGAAAATGGAGATACCGTTCCGAATACTGATACACTTAAGCTCTTATCGAGAGAATTTGATGTCTCGATCAATACGCTTTTGGGAGAACCGAGAAAGCTGATCTGTCAGTGCTGCGGGATGCCAATTGATGATGATTCCATATTGGGACGTGATAAGGATGGCGCATTAAATGAGGAGTATTGTAAATGGTGCTATGCAGATGGAACATATACATATAATGATATGGATGAATTGATTGATGTTTGTGTAAAGAATATGGTAAATGAAAGCTTTACCGAAGAACAGGCACGCACTTATCTGAAAGAAATGCTTCCAAAGTTAGATTACTGGAAAAGGTATGATGAACTTAGTGACAATGGGCAGTTTGAAGAGTTTAAAAAGCAATTGATAAATGAAATAAATGATTTACATATAGATGGACTTCCAAAGGTAGACAGACTGAATGCACTTGTAGGTAAATATGTAAATCTGGAATATGCACTACCAAATGGACAAAAAGTGAAATTTCTGGATGACCAGAAAACTTATCTGGGAAATCAAATGGAATCTGAATTCGGAGGGGACAGATACTTCGGTATTCTGGCAAATATGGATTTTATTATGATATGTACATATGAGAAAGACGGTGAAAATCCTGAATTGGTTATATACAAAAAAAGATGAGTATAGTATGCGGATTAGTGATTAGTTTCGTTACCGTTCACTGATAATATTCCGCATGGAATGAGTAAAATAAAAATTCCGCTTTACAAATAACAGATAAAGTATTAAAATAAACAAAAAGATATCTTCAGGGCAGGGTGTGATTCCCTACCGGCGGTAGAGCCCGCGAGCCGAAAGGCATGATCCGGTGAGATTCCGGGGCCGACAGTACAGTCTGGATGGAAGAAGATGATAGTACAGTTGATTTTTGTATGAATGAATGTAGTATCAGAGCTCTGAGATGGTGATCCATTTCAGAGCTTTTTATGTAGGAAATAATCAGACATTCATTTATCGATCATATGTAACAGATCAATTCCACCCTGCAGATATTTCTGCAGGCTTTTTTTGTATCTGGTATATCGTTTTCGAAATAACTATACCATTCACTTGTCGGTGAATCCGATTGCACAGGGTTAAAAGTCTCGGTGTACCAGACAAAGAACAGGAATAAGAAAGAAGGAATAAAAATGACGGATCAGGAATATATGCTTCGGGCGATCCAGCTGGCCAAAAAAGGAGAAGGCTGGACGAATCCCAATCCGATGGTAGGGGCAGTGATCGTAAAAGACGGAAGGATCATTGGGGAAGGCTATCATAAAAAGTATGGAGAACTTCATGCGGAACGTAATGCAATTGCTTCCCTCACAGAATCAGCAGAAGGTGCGGTGATTTATGTTACGCTGGAGCCTTGCTGTCATCATGGAAAAACACCTCCATGTACGGAAGCGATCATTGAACAGAAGATCAGAAAAGTGGTGATCGGTTCCCGGGATCCGAATCCGAAAGTGGCAGGAAAAGGTGTACAGATGTTAAGGGAAGCCGGTGTAACAGTAGTTGAAGATTTTATGAGAGAAGAATGTGATCAGCTGAATCCGGTGTTTTTCCATTATATTACTACGAAAACCCCATACGTGGTGATGAAGTATGCCATGACACTGGATGGGAAGATTGCAACGAAGACAGGAGCATCAAAATGGATCACCGGAGAAGCGGCAAGAAAAGAAGTACAGCATATGCGGCATCAGTACATGGGGATCATGGCAGGTATTGGAACTGTGCTTGCAGATGATCCGATGTTAAACGTCCGGGTAGAAGGCTGGAAAAGTCCTGTCAGGATTGTGTGCGACAGTAAGCTCAGGATCCCGCCGGACAGTCAGATCGTAAAAAGTGCGGAAAAGTACCGGACGATCGTGGCTTATGCAGATCAGAAAAATACAGAAGAAAAAATAAAAATATTACATACTATGGGAGTTGAGACCATTTACTGTCCGGATGAAAAGGATCAGATAGACCTTAAAAAGTTGATGACAGATCTTGGAAACAGGGGTATTGACAGCATCCTCCTGGAGGGAGGCGGTACGTTAAATGACAGTGCCCTGCGAGCCGGAATTGTAAAGGAAGTACAGGCTTTTGTGGCACCAAAGCTGTTTGGTGGTGTGGCCGGGAAGACACCGGTAGAAGGTATCGGAGTTGAATTCCCGTCTGAAGCAGTAGAATTGAAATATACAGATATCTGCCAGATTGGTGAGGACATCCGGATAAGATGTCAGGTGTGTGAGAAAAAACAGGAGGAATCATGTTTACAGGAATCGTAGAAGAGAAAGGAAAAGTCCGTTATATACAGCTGACAGGAGAATCAGGGATCCTGGCAGTGAAAGCCAGGAAAGTCCTGGAAGGGACAAGGATCGGTGACAGTATTGCTGTGAATGGTGTGTGTCTGACAGTTACGTCGATCCAGCCGGACGGATTTACTGCCGATGTGATGGCAGAGACGATCAGAAGAAGCAGTCTTGGCAGTTGTAAAGCTGGAAGCCAGGTAAACCTGGAACGTGCAATGGCTGCAGATGGTAGGTTCGGGGGACACATAGTAAGCGGCCATATTGATGGGACTGGAGTGATACGTTCCATGCTCCGGGAAGAAAATGCCATCTGGGTATCAATTGAGACATCGCCACAGATCTTGCATCTGATCGTGGAAAAAGGATCCGTTTGTATTGATGGGATCAGCCTGACAGTTGCAAGGGTTGATGAAGCTGGTTTTCAGGTGTCGGTCATTCCACATACAGGAGAAGAAACCACCCTTTTGGAAAAGGTGCCGGGGGATCTGGTTAATCTGGAAAATGATGTGATCGGAAAATATGTAGAAAAATTGCTTGGCATCAGAAAAAATGAAGAAGAGAAAAAAGAATCCGGAATTACGATGGAGTTTCTTGAAGAATTCGGGTTTTAGAACAGGAGGATATACACTATGTCACAAAATTATCAGTACAACACAATTGAAGAGGCACTTAGGGATCTTAAGGAAGGAAAAATAATTCTGGTCACAGATGATCCGGACAGAGAAAATGAGGGAGATCTGATATGTGCGGCAGAGTTTGCAACCCGGGAAAATATTAATTTCATGGCGACTTATGCAAAGGGTCTTATCTGTACACCGATGAGTGCAGAAATTGCGGCGAGATTGAACTTTCCGCCGATGGTTGCTGAGAACACGGACAATCACAGTACAGCATTTACCGTGGCAGTGGATCACGCAGATACAACCACTGGTATCTCTGCGGCAGAACGCTCCTATACCATTATGAAGTGTGTGGATGATCAGTCAAAACCGGAGGATTTCAGAAGACCGGGACATGTATTTCCGCTTATTTCCAGAAAAGGCGGGGTTCTGGTACGAAATGGCCATACGGAGGCAACAACAGATCTTATGAGACTTGCCGGACTGAAAGAATGCGGCGTGTGCTGTGAAGTTATGAAAGAAGATGGCACTATGATGCGTACATCACAGCTATGGGAAATGGCAAAAGAGCATAACCTTACATTTATTACGATCCGTGATCTGCAGGATTATATAAGAATACATGAAAAGCATGTAAAGGAGGAAGCAGCTGCAAACCTCCCAACGCAGTACGGTGATTTTAAAATGTATGGCTATATCAATGACATTACAGGAGAGCATCATCTGGCACTGGTAAAAGGTGATCTAGGAGATGGTGAGGATGTGCTTTGCCGTGTACATTCGGAGTGCCTGACAGGAGATGCATTCGGATCGCTCAGATGTGACTGCGGCCTGCAGCTGCAGACAGCGATGCGCCAGGTAGAGGCGGAAGGCAGAGGGATCATTCTGTATATGAGACAGGAAGGCAGAGGGATCGGACTGATCAATAAGATCAAAGCCTATGCGCTTCAGGAACAGGGATATGATACCGTGGAGGCTAATGTGAAGTTAGGGTTTGCACCGGATCTCAGAGAGTACTGGGTTGGGGCACAGATACTGTCAGACCTTGGTGTGAAATCATTAAGATTACTGACCAATAACCCGGATAAAGTCTATGGGCTTGGCGAATTCGGGTTGAAGATCAATGAGAGAGTACCATTGGAGATTCCGGTACAAAAGTATGACCGGAAGTATATGAAGACGAAGCAGGAAAAGATGGGTCATATTTTTAAAGAAATAAATTTATAAAAAACAGCAAATAGCAGGAGGAAGAAAAAATGAGACAGATCAATTTAGTAGAAGGAAAAGTAGTAGCACCGGAGGGAATGAAGGTTGGTATCGTGGCAGCGAGATTCAATGAGATCATTGTGAATAAATTATTGGGAGGGGCAGTCGACGGACTGGTAAGACATGGAGTAGAAGAAGAGAATATTACTGCAGCATGGGTGCCGGGAGCATTTGAGATTCCGCTTACAGCACAGAAAATGGCACAGTCAGGAAAATATGATGCAGTTATCTGCGTGGGAGCTGTCATTCGTGGAGATACTTCACATTATGATCTGGTGTGCAATGAATCTGCCAAGGGGATCGCACAGGTTGAACTTGCAACAGGGATCCCGGTCTTATTCGGAGTGATCACGACTGAGAATATCGAGCAGGCTATTGCGCGTGCAGGAAGCAAAGCGGGAAATAAAGGCTATGACTGTGCGTTATCTGCGATCGAGATGGTCAATCTGATGAAGCAGCTCTAATAGATAGGGAAATAAATGATGACAAAAACAATCATATTCGATTATGATGGAACGATCCATCATACCATTGGAATCTATGAACCGGCATTTCGTGAAACCTATCAGTGGCTGACAGAACAGAAGGCTGCAGAAGAACGGGAGATAGGCTCGGCGGAAATTGCCGGCTGGCTGGGATTTAACAGTAAGGAGATGTGGAATACATTTTTGCCGGAGCTGGATCAGAGCTATAAAGAGCAGGCGAGCAGGATGGTAGGAGAACTGATGGTCAGACAGATCAGGAAGCATAAGGCAGTGTGGTATCCGGGAGCAGAGGAGATGCTTACAGCCCTGAAGAACCGGGGATATCATCTTGTGATCTTAAGTAACTGTAAAGCTTCCTATCGTGAGGCGCACTGGAAGGAATTTGGGATAGAACGATGGTTCGATCATTTTTATGACTGCGAATCGTATGGATTCCGTCCAAAGACAGAAATTGTGCAGGAAATCATCCGGGAATATACAGGCCCTTATCTGGTGGTCGGAGACAGGAGGCAGGATCTGGAATGTGCCAGAGCCTGCAAAAGCCCATTTATAGGATGCCTATATGGATATGGTGAGAGCGGGGAGCTGAACGGGGCAGATCATCTTGCAGAACATATAGAGGAAATACCACAGTTGGTGATATGAGGATGAGTTCAGCTTTATCCGAAAGCAGAAGCTGTACACTGACAGAAGGCATAGGACTGACGGGAACGGCATAAATATTATAAAAATCCGAAGGATCCTAAAATATGATTTCCCTCAGTCTATGTATGATCGTAAAAAATGAAGAAGCAGTTCTTGAGAGGATCTTGAAGCCGGTTTCTCAGGTGATGGATGCGATCCTGATCGCAGATACCGGTTCTTCAGACAGAACAAAAGAGATCGCGGAGCAGTATACGTCGCAGGTGTTTGATTTTCCCTGGTGTGATGATTTTTCTGCTCCGCGTAATTTTCTTCTGGAAAAAGTCCGCACCGATTACTGGATGTGGCTGGATGCGGATGATGTCCTGGATGAAGAAAATCTGGAAAAACTGAAGAGTCTTAAAGAAACTCTGAATCCCGGAACAGATGTTGTAATGATGGAATATGCGGCAGGGTTTGACCAGAGCGGGAGAACAACATTTTCATATTTTCGGGAGCGGATAATGAAAACATCCAGAAATTTCAGATGGAATGGGGCAGTTCATGAAACTGTGATTCCGGAGGGAAATATCATTTATTCAGATGTGGTGATCCGGCACCGGAAATGTGGAAAAGGTGATCCGGACCGTAATCTTCGCATTTATGAAAAAATGCTGGCAGGAGGAGAAACGCTGGAACCCAGACATCAGCTTTATTATGGGAGAGAACTGTATTATCATCAGCGTTATCCGGAGACAGAGGCTGTGTTGGTGGAGTTCCTGAAAAATCCGTCCGGATGGCTGGAAAATAAGATCGATGCCTGTTTTGTACTTGGACAGTGCTACCGGAAAATGGGAGAAAAAAAGTACGCACTGGAAGCTTTTCTGTACAGTCTGACTATGGATGTGCCGAGGGCGGAAATCTGCTGTGAGGTCGGTAAGATCTTTCTGGAAAGAGAGCTGCCCAGACAGGCTGCCTACTGGTACGGGCAGGCGCTCACTGTGCCTTCAGATAAGAAAAAGGGTGGATTTTTTATGGCTGAGTATCATGGGGTTGTGCCATATATGCAGCTTTGCGTTTGTTATGATAAAATGGGATGCCCGGAGCAGGCATTCTTTTTTCATAAGAAAGCGATGGAACTGAAGCCGGAAGATCCGGGAGTATTGTATGACCAGAAATATTTCCGGGAAAAATATGGTCTGTCATAAAATGAAAGACATATTTATTATATTTTCCTGGCAGGGTACAGGCTTGCGGGAATCCTATGCACAGGTAAAAGCTGTTGTCATATACTGTAGGGAAAGTTATTTTCCTATGAGGTGATCGCAGAATGCTGTTCAGGCATCGAAAACGTAAGGAAATGGAAATGCAGCAGGACAGTCATGAGGATTTGTCCTGTATGTCCTGTTATGGGAATCATAGTTCCTGTGGATGTGACAGATGTGGAACAAGAGGCTGCCCAGGCCCTGTGGGACCTACAGGACCAACCGGTCCCAGAGGCTGTCCGGGAGTTCCGGGTCCTATGGGTCCTCAGGGACCGCAGGGGGAACCGGGAATACAGGGATATACGGGAGCCACGGGTCCGGCTGGAGCCACTGGTCCAGCGGGAGTCATCGGTCCGACGGGAGCAACAGGAGCCACCGGTCCGGCAGGAGTAACAGGTCCGACGGGAGCAACGGGAGCCACGGGTCCAGCGGGAGCAATGGGAGCGACAGGAGCAACAGGAGCCACTGGTCCTGCAGGAGCAGCCGGAGCCACCGGCCCTGCCGGAACGGTAACCCCGGCAGCTGCTGTTGGAAATGCAACAACAGTAGATGATATTGTGGAGGATTTTAATGCACTTCTTGCAAACCTTCGTGATGCAGGACTCCTGGAAAGATAGTGAAATGATAAACACACGTTACTGTGCGGCTGCGTATTTTATGCAGCCGCTGCATATTCTCCATAAAAATATTTCATTGTAGCTTTCCGACGAAAGGTGCTATAATATTCTTATGTAAGTATGAACATGGGGGATGAAATCGTGAAAAAAAACAAGTATGAGATCGATATGTGTAATGGGTCGATCATGGACAAGCTGATCTCGTTTTCACTGCCGCTGATGCTGTCCGGTATCCTGCAGCTGATGTTCAATGCAGTGGATATCGTGGTAGTGGGACGTTTCAGCGGAAGTGAGGCGCTGGCGGCAGTAGGCTCCACTACCGCACTGATCAATGTGTTTACCAACCTTTTTATCGGGATCTCTCTTGGTGCCAATGTGCTGGCAGCCAGATTTTATGCTACCGGTAAGGATGAAGAAATGTCAGAAACAGTACATACATCGATCCTGCTGGCTCTGATCAGCGGGATCATCATGGCAGTTCTGGGAGTGATCTTTGCCAGGATCTGCCTGGAACTGATGGATACACCGGACGATGTGATCGATCTTTCTACTCTTTATATGCGTATTTATTTCCTGGGAATGCCGTTTTTTATGCTGTATAACTATGGTGCGGCGATCCTGCGTGCTGTGGGAGATACCAAGCGGCCGCTGGTCTTTCTGATCATTTCCGGCTGTGCCAATGCGCTTTTGAATCTGTTTTTCGTGATCGTGTGTCATTTAAGCGTGGCCGGTGTGGGAATCGGAACGGTGATCTCTCAGCTGATCTCCTGCATTCTTGTCCTTCGGTGTCTGTATCAGACAGAGGGAAGCTATCAGCTGCGTTTTTCAAAACTGTCCATAAAGGGAGAGTACCTGAAGCAGATCTTCCAGGTGGGACTGCCTGCCGGGATCCAGAGTACAGTGATCAATTTTTCCAATGTACTTCTTCAGTCTTCTGTAAACTCCTTTGGTTCCATTGCTATGGCAGGATATACAGCAGCCAATAATATTTTTGGATTTCTGTATGTGTCCGTGAATTCGGTTACCCAGGCCTGCATGAGCTTTACCAGTCAGAATTATGGTGTGCGAAAACCGAAACGTATGGACCGGGTGCTTGTTGACTGTATGATCCTGTCCTTTGTCGTATCCTTTGCCATGGGCTGTGGTGCATACTTTTTCGGTCCGCAGCTTCTGAAGATCTATACGGAAGACCCTAAGGTTATCCAATGCGGAATGGAGATTCTTGTCTATACCACAGTTACCTATTTCCTTTGCGGACAGATGGATCTGTTTCCGGGAGCACTGCGCGGAATGGGACGCTCTGGTGTGCCGATGATCCTGTCTATTATCGGAACGGTCGGCCTTCGAATTGTGTGGATTTTCGGAATTTTCCCGGCTCACAGATCACTGAAAGTACTGTTTATTTCTTATCCGGCATCCTGGATCCTTACGATCATCATGCAGGTGACCTGTTTCTGGTTTGTAAGGCGGAAAGTTCACAGGCAGCTTCTGGGAGAGACTGCAGAATAAAAACGAATACACAGAATATCAGAAAAAGCGGATAGAATTCCGCTTTTCTGTGTTTACGGGGAAAATAAAACAGGTCAACTCATGTCCATTTTGCAAACAGGAGACATTGGAGCTGGAAAATAAAGAATATGGAGGAAACATGGAATTATTAAAACCTGATTATTACGACGAATTTACCTGTATTGCAGACAAATGCACCATCAGCTGCTGCAGGGAATGGAAGATCAACATAGATGATGAAACCTACAGAAACTGGAAAACCATCCAGCCGCCGTCAGAGGTGCCCGGACACAGAAGCTGCCTGCAGGCCTATACCATGAAAAAGGACGGCAGCCGGATCATGAAGATGACGGAAGAGCACGACTGTCCTTTTCTTGCAAAGAACAGACTGTGCTATCTGGTAAGTGCTTATGGGGATTCGATGCTTTCAGAGACCTGCCAGATTTTTCCAAGGGAGATCCATGAATTTCAGGATCATAAGGAAGCGACCATGATGCCCTGTTGCCCGGCTGTCCTGGACATCTGGAAGGAGAAGAAAAGAATCGCTTTTCCGGAAACTCCAAAAGAAAAGGAACAGCCGCTTTTTCTTGTGCGCCGGAAGGTTATGGATCTTATAATGGATCCTGAAAAAACACCGGAGGAAATCCTTCTTGAAAGTTTTTATGTTCTGAAGGAACTTCACTGGAACATGCCGCTTACCACAGAGCTTGTGGAAGATTATTTTTCAGAGAAAACGATTCGCCAACTGGAACATGCTATTAATGAAATAGAGCTGCCTGTTCTGGATACCATGGACGAATGCAATGAACTTTTGCAGGACCTGGCTGTAAATTACCGGAAAGAGGGACTTTACCGGAAATATCTGGAGCCGGTGATGGAACTTGCGGAGGAATTGTCCGAAGAATATGAGGAAGAGGAACTGGTGGAAGCCCGGGAGGATTTTTATCGGAAATTTCGTGTATATGAAGACCTTCTCCGGAGCTTTCTTGCCAACGAAGTATATTCAGATCTTCTGACACCGGAGGGAGATTTGGAAGATGCCCTGGTCCATATGCAGTGGATCGGTATGGAATATGCCACCATCCGCCAGGCTGTTTTTCTTCGGTGGCAGAAAGATGGACGGGGATCTCTTCCCTACGAAACACTCCGGGATTATATGGTAGTGATCTCCAGAATGACCGGATATGAGGAAGACGATATCCGGGAATATCTTGAGAACAGTTTTGAAGAGCTTCTGTGGGAGTGGGGATATTTTGCGCTGATCACAGGGAAATGACTTTATAACTTAAAGTTATATTAAGTATTAAAAATATACATTTTAATTATATGACGTTTTGTGTTAGAATATAGGACGAAAAGGGTAACAGAGGAATGTTAACCCGGAAATGGATAACGATCAGAAAGGAACTTGTTTTATGGATAAGGGAACAATTTTTAAATTTCATAATGACCTTGATACCGATCAGATCATTGCATCCCAGTATCTGCTTCTGCCGAATCTGGATGAAATGAAGGGACACACATTTGAATCACTGGATCCGGATTTTTCCAAAAAGGTTAAACCGGGAGATTTTGTAGTTGGAGGAGAGAACTTTGGATGCGGATCCTCCAGAGAGCAGGCACCGGGTGTTCTTAAGGCACTTGGAGTAAAGGCAGTTATTGCGAAATCTTTTGCCCGTATTTTTTTCCGCAATGCCATTAATATCGGACTTCCGGCAATTGTCTGTAAGGATCTTCCGGATGCTGTGAAGACAGGAGATACCTTGGAGCTTCATATGTCCGAGGGAACTGCTGTTGCCAATGGTAAGACTTATTCCTGCACAAAACTGCCGGAATACATGCAGAATATACTGAATCAGGGCGGCCTTATCGCTTCTCTGAACCGTGAGGAGGAATAAGAGATGGGAATGACGATCGCAGAAAAAATCATCGCGGCAGCGGCTGGAGTGGACAGTGTAAAACCCGGAGATATCTATACAGTTTCACTGGATCATCTGATGAGTAATGACGGAACCACACATCTGACTGTTGATATGTACAACAATAAATTAAAAAATCCTCATATTGCAGATACAAAGAAGCTGGTATTTATCGTAGACCATAACGTACCGTCTGACAGCCCGAAAACAGCGGCATCCCAGAAAAAGATGAGAGATTTTGCAAGAGAAAATAATATTGATTTCTGGGAAGGAAAGGGTGTCTGCCACCAGATCATGATCGAGAATTATGTCCGTCCGGGACAGTTGATCTTCGGTGCTGACAGCCATACCTGTTCCTACGGAGCACTTGGTGCTTTCGGTACCGGTGTAGGATGTACAGATTTCCTTTACGGAATGGTAACCGGAACTTCCTGGGTCATGGTTCCGGAAACCGTAAAATTTAACCTGACAGGGAAGCTTCCTGAGGGTGTTTACGCAAGAGATCTGATCCTTACCATTATCGGTGAGATCGGGGCAAACGGCTGCAACTATCAGGCAATGGAGTTTACCGGTGAGGGCGCCAGAACCTTAAGCATCAGCGACCGTATGGCACTTTGCAACATGGCTGTTGAGGCCGGTGCGAAGACAGGAATCTTTGAGGCTGATGATAAAGCTCTGGAATATTTGAAAGAGCATGGACGTGAGCCAAAAGCGGTATATCACAGCGATCCGGATGCTGTTTACGCAAGAGAGTATACCTTTGATCTTTCAAAAGTCCGTCCGGTTGTAGCGAAGCCAGACTTTGTTGACAATGTGGTTCCGGCTGAGGAGACCTGCGGCATCAAGATCAACGAAGCGTTCCTTGGCTCCTGCAATAACGGCCGTATTGAAGATCTCCGTGTAGGCGCAGAGGTGATCAAAGGCAAAAAAGTTGCAGAGGGAGTTCGTTTCCTGGTTGTTCCTGCAAGCCAGACCATCTATCGTCAGGCATTAAAGGAGGGGCTTATCGATATCTTCATGGAAGCAGGGGCTATTGTTATGAACCCGAACTGCAGTGTATGCTGGGGAAGCTGCCAGGGTGTTATCGGCGAGAATGAGGTTCTGATCAGCACAGGAACCCGTAATTTCAAGGGACGTGCAGGGCATCCGAGCTCCAAGGTTTACCTGGGATCTGCGGCAACAGTTACTGCATCTGCCGTTGCAGGTGAGATCGCAACTGCTGACAGAGTATAAGAGTTTTAGAAAAGATTTAAATAATATATTCAGAAATTATCAGAGGATGATCCGTTTCGGCGTGGGTTCTTATAACAGGGCAGACAGAAAACATTTGCCTGATGATACGGAACGGAATAAACAGGAGATATACATATGGAAGCATTTACAGGAAAAGTGTGGGTACTTGGTGACGATATTGATACGGATATCATTATCCCGACGGAGTACCTTGCACTGAAAACCATTGACGATATGAAACAATACGGATTCAGTCCCCTTCGTCCGGAGCTGGCCGGACAGATCCAAAAGGGCGACATTATTGTAGCAGGAAAGAACTTCGGATGCGGATCCTCCAGAGAGCAGGCACCGGAGATCATCAAGGCACTGGGTGTGCAGTGTGTCATTGCGAAATCTTTTGCCCGGATCTTTTTCCGCAACTCCATTAACAACGGCCTTCTTCTTATTGAGCAGCCGGATCTTCATGACAATGTAAAAGAGGGAGATCAGGTTACGGTAGTAATGAATGAGCATGTAGAGCACAATGGAAAACAGTACCCGATCGCTTCTCTTCCAGAGAATCTGATGGATATCATCCAGGCTGGCGGACTGGTAAAAGCCATGCGTAAGCTGAACGGCCTGGACTAAAAAACGGAGAGGAGAGAAATAATGGGCGAGACGATCATTGAAAAAATTATCAGACATAATACAGGTAAGGCAGTAAAGCCTGGTGATATCGTGACGGTCAATGTGGACAGAGTGATGATCCATGATATCTTTATTCCGTTTGTAGCGGAAAAATTTGAGGAGATGGGCTTTCAGAAGCTGTGGGATCCGGACAAGGTTGTTCTGATCTATGACCATCTTGTACCGGCAAGTCAGCAGGATGATACCAGACATTTCCATGTGGGAGATGCTTTTGCAGCTAAATATGGCATGAAAAACGTACACAGAAGTGACGGTATCTGTCATCAGCTTATGACTGAGGCAGGTTATGTTAAACCCGGTAATATTGTATTTGGCACAGACAGCCATACCACGACTTATGGATGTGTCGGTGCGTTTTCTTCCGGCATCGGTTACACAGAGATGGCCAGCATCCTGGGAACAGGAACCATGTGGATCAAGGTTCCGGAAACCATAAAGGTTGTGATCGACGGAGAACTTCCGGAGAATGTCATGTCCAAGGATATTATCCTCCGCCTGATCGGTGACCTTCGTGCAGATGGAGCTACTTACCGTGCTTTAGAATTTTCCGGAAGCACCATTGAAAATATGTCTGTGGCAAGCCGTATGACTATGGCGAATATGGCAATTGAGGCCGGTGCGAAATGTGCACTTTTCACACCGGATGAGAAGACAGCTGCTTACTGCAACGTAGAGCTTGATGATTATCAGAAGAGTCTTGTGGGAGATGAGGATGCTGTCTACATGAAGACCATAACTTATAAAGCAGAGGATTTTGTGCCGGTAATGGCATGTCCGTCTCAGGTGGACAAGATCCGTGATGTCAGTGAGCTTCAGGGTGAGACCATCGACCAGGTATTCATCGGTTCCTGTACCAACGGACGTCTGGAGGATCTTATGGCGGCAGCAGAGGTGCTGAAGGGCAAAAAGGTTGCAGACTTTGTAAAGCTGATCGTGACTCCTGCCAGCCGCAAAATTTACCGTCAGGCTATTGAGCTTGGCATTCTGGATACTCTTGCGGAAGCAGGGGCTATCATTACACATCCGGGCTGCGGACTTTGCTGCGGAAGAACCGGCGGAATCCTGACAGACGGGGAGAAGGTTGTGGCAACCAACAACCGTAATTTCCTGGGACGTATGGGAACTTCCAAGGTTCAGATCTATCTGGCATCTCCGAAAACTGCAGCAGCCTGTGCGATCGCAGGTAAGATCGTAATGCCGGAATAAGCAGCAGAAGATCCGTTCGGAAATACTGCTGACAGAAACATAAAAAAGAAACGTATGAAAGGACAGATTTTCGCGAGGAGTGGCAGTCTGTCTTTTTTTACCGGATCAGAAGGATCCGGGATAAGTCATTTTTACAGAAAATGGGATTTATTGTATTATAATAACAGCCAGTGTGACAACATAACATATATTACATAAGACTCGAGGGATAAGGGTATGGAGAAAAGATCAACCATCAGTAAAAAGACACTGAAGATCATACTTGGGATCTGCATTGGCGTAACAATCCTGGCAGTGGCAGGGTTATTTGTCTATACATACTTGGCAGATCACAATACGCTGGGACGGAAGATTTCCATATGGGGAGTGGATGTTTCCGGACTGGATGCAAAGCAGGCAGAAGAAAAGATCACTGCGGAATTTGCAGATCGTCCGGTATCCTTTCAGGAAAATGATCAGGAAGTTTACAGTACTACTTTGAAAGAGCTGGGCTACAGTCTCAATGAAGAAGCCCTTCTGAGTAAGCTTACAGAAATTCAGAAACAGCGGGAAGAGAGCCGGAAGCTTTTTCCAAAGGAAGAAAATATAGAACCGGAATGTCAGATCGAGGAAGATGAGGAGCAGGAAAAGCAGGCTCTCGATCTTTCAAATTTCGGTACGGAAGAAAGAAAAGCTTCTGTTGATGCAGCCATTCAGTACGATAAGGAGAAAAAAGAATTCACCCTTGTGAAACAGGTACAGGGGACGGAAATCGATCCGGATAAGCTGGAGACTACCGTGGACACAAATCTGAACGCAGCATTTGATACGGCTCTGCTTGGGGATACCATCACAGTACCGATCAACAAGCATGTGTATGTAAGCCCGACGGTCACTGTAACAGAGGATATGAAAAATAAGATTACAGACCTGAACAGCCAGCTGAAGAAATACCGCAGCAGTACAGTAACTTATACATTCGGAAGTGAAACGGCTGTTCTGGATTCCGATACGATCACATCCTGGCTGAAGGCTGAGGGGGAGACGCTGACTTTAGATGAAGAAGCCATTAAAGCCTACATCAGTGAGCTTGCCAACAAATACAATACCATTTATGTTCCCCGCACCTTTCATACATCTGCGGGAACGGATGTGACCATTGAGGGAAATGAGTACGGATACCGGATCGATCAGGACGGAGAATATGCGCAGCTTCTGGAAGACCTGAAAAGTGGTACTGCTGTAACAAGAGAGCCTGTTTACAGCAAAAAAGGATACCAGAGAAACGGAACAGACGATCTGGCAGGCAGTTACATAGAGGTCAGTCTGGATGCACAGCATTTGTGGCTGTATAAGGACGGAAGCCTTGTGACGGAAACAGATATTGTCAGTGGTAAGCCGGTGAAGGGGCGTGAAACATATCGTGGTGCATGGCCGATCGCATACAAAGCAAGTCCCTATAATCTGTCAAGCTCTGAGTATGGATACAACGTAAAGGTTAATTACTGGATGCCTTTTGTCTACGGGCAGGGACTTCATGATGCATCCTGGCAGTCATCCTTTGGCGGGAACCGTTATAAAACCAACGGAAGCCACGGCTGCATCAATCTGCCTAAGGATCAGGCAGCACTGATCTATAACACCATTGATGCAGGTTATCCGATCATTATTTACTGATAGGAGCAAAAAAGCTTCGGAGAGATCCGGAGCTTTTTTTATGCCCGAAAATGAAAATTATCATGGAAGCAGGATCGTAAATGATAAGGTTTTTCAAAAGTACGTTAAAAAAAACACAAAAAAATATCGAAAAAGCCTTGTCGAAACAGAAATAACGTGATATGATGATTTCGGAAATCGAGCTAATACACTTCTTAATTGCGGAGGAAGAGTGTTTTTCTCTTTTATTTGGGTGCAAATTGATAAAAAAACTCAAATAAGTGTTAGTTGAGATTTCATTTTTTTATTCATGTATCGTTAAAAAAAAGACAATATATGAACAAGAATATCTACTATAAACGTCAGATTTTAGACTAAGAAAGGATAATGAAAGGTATGAAGTACAGTTATTATCCGGGTTGCACCCTGAGAACAAAGGCCAAAGATCTGGATGAGTATGCCAGAGCCAGTGCCACAGCCCTTGGGTTTGAGCTTGAGGAGATCGAGGACTGGCAGTGTTGTGGTGGTGTTTATCCGCTTGGCACAGACGAGATCGCCACAAAGCTTTCTTCCGTCCGTGCGTTAAACCAGGCAAAAGAAAAAGGCCAGGATCTGGTGACGATCTGTTCAGCCTGTCATCATGTGATCAAGCGTGTCAATGATGATATGAAAAATGTGGAAGATATCCGGACCAGAGCCAACAATTATATGCAGTTGGAAGCTCCCTATGAAGGAGAGACAACCGTTCTCCATTATCTGGAGGTTCTCCGGGACAGAGTCGGTTTTGATAAACTGAAAGAAAAAGTAGTAAATCCTTTTACCGGAAAGAAGATCGGAGCCTATTACGGATGTCTGCTTCTGAGACCTGGAAAGATCATGGCATTTGATGATCCGGAAAATCCAAGGATCATGGAGGATTTTATCCGTGCCCTTGGCGCTGAGCCTGTGATCTATCCTTACAGAAATGAATGCTGTGGAGGATATATATCCTTGAAAGAAAAAGAAATGTCACAGAATATGTGTGAAAAGATTGAAGAAAGCGCAGCCGGATTTGGCGCAGATATGCTGATCACTGCTTGTCCACTGTGCAAATATAATCTGAATAAAAATGCCGGAAACAGACTGCCGGTTTACTATTTTACAGAGCTTCTGGCAGAAGCCCTTGGCGTCAAAGAGGAGGTGGCAAAATGAGAGATAACCATTCTGCTGCGGAAAAAATAAAGGAGATCAGTGGAACCAATCCTTTAAAATGCATGAAATGCGGCAAATGTTCCGCAACCTGCCCTTCTTTTGACGAGATGGATATCAAACCTCATCAGTTTGTATCCTATGTGATCAATGAAAATATCGAAGCACTTGTAAATTCAGCATCCCTTTGGAAATGCCTTTCCTGTTTTGCCTGTGTGGAGCGCTGTCCGAGAGACGTAAAACCCGGAAAGATCATTGACGGGGCAAGACAGCTTGTTGTCCGGGAAAAAGGTGGCAACTATCTTTCACCAGATGAGATCCCGGAACTTCTTGATCCGGATCTTCCTCAGCAGCTGCTGGTAAGTGCATTCAGAAGATACAGGAGGTGAGAAAGTGCAGAGAATCGGTGTATTTGTCTGTCATTGCGGAAGTAATATTGCCGCTACGGTAGACGTGAAAAAGGTTGTGGAGATCATTGCAAAAGAGCCAGGAGTTGTCCATGCAGAAGATTATCAGTATATGTGTTCCGAAGCAGGACAGTCCAGGATCCAGGAAGCCATCCGTGAAAAAAATCTCACAGGAGTGGTTGTCTGTTCCTGTTCTCCGCGTATGCATGAGGCAACTTTCCGTAAAGCAGCGGAAAAGGCCGGCCTGAATCCATATATGGTGGAGATCGCAAATATCCGTGAGCACTGTTCCTGGATCCACAAGGATATGCAGGAGGCTACGGAGAAGGCCGTGATCCTTGCAAGAGCAGCAGTAGCAAAAGTTAATTTAAATGCTCCTCTTCAGCCGGGAGAAAGCCAGGTTACAAAGAGAGCCCTGATCATCGGAGGCGGTATCGCCGGAATCCAGACGGCTCTTGATATTGCCGATGCAGGCTATGAAGTTGATATTGTGGAAAAAACACCAAGTATCGGCGGAAGAATGTCACAGCTTGACAAAACCTTCCCTACTTTGGATTGCTCCGCATGTATCCTTACTCCAAAAATGGTGGAGGCTGCAGCTCACGAAAAGATCAATATCTATACATACAGTGAAGTAGAAAAAGTTGCAGGTTTTGTAGGAGATTTTACTGTTGATATCCGCAAAAAAGCGCGAAGTGTCAACATGGACAAATGTACAGGCTGTGGAGTCTGCCAGGAAAAATGTCCTTCCAAAAAGATTCCAAATGAGTTCAACAGAGGGCTGAACAACCGGTCAGCTATTTATACTCCGTTTGCACAGGCGATTCCAAATGTTCCTGTGATCGACAGAGAGCATTGCCTGAAATTTAAGACAGGCAAATGTGGTGTCTGCTCCAAAGTATGTCAGGCAGGAGCCATTGATTACGACCAGCAGGATGAGATCGTAACACAGAAATACGGAGCGATCGTGGTGGCAACCGGATTTGATACCATCAAGCTTGACAAATATGATGAATACGCATATAGCCAGAGCAAGGATGTGATCACATCTCTGGAGCTGGAGCGTATCATGAATGCTGCAGGACCTACAAAAGGACATCTTGAGCGCCTTTCCGATGGAAAAGCACCGAAGGAGATCGTATTTATCCAGTGTGTTGGAAGCCGTTGCTCCGATGACCGCGGGAAGCCATACTGTTCCAAGATCTGCTGTATGTACACAGCTAAGCATGCCATGCTGATCCGTGATAAATATCCGGATACCAATGTGACGGTATTTTATATTGATGTCCGTACACCTGGTAAAAACTTCGATGAGTTTTACAGAAGAGCAGTTGAGCAGTATAACGTAAACTACATCAAAGGTCAGGTAGGAAAAGTAATTCCGCAGCCGGATGGAACACTTCTTGTTCAGGGCTCGGATCTTCTTGATAATAAGCAGATCTTTAAGAAAGCAGATATGGTAGTTCTTGCAACAGCTATTGAGCCAAATCCGGATGTACGTAAGATCGCTACTATGCTTACTGCAAGTATTGACACCAACAATTTCCTTACAGAAGCTCATGCAAAGCTTCGTCCTGTAGAATCACCGACAGCAGGAATTTTCCTTTCCGGTGTATGCCAGGGACCAAAGGATATACCGGAGACAGTTGCCCAGGCAGGAGCTGCGGCTGTAAAGGCCATAGGGCTTCTTGCAAAGGACAAGCTGACAACCAATCCATGTACGGCAAGATCCGACGAGCTTCTCTGTAACGGATGCTCTACCTGTGCAAATGTATGTCCTTACGGAGCGATTTCCTATGAGGAGAAACAGGTCAACGATCACGGTATCCGTGAGACAAGAAGAGTTGCGGTTGTCAATACAGCACTTTGCCAGGGCTGCGGTGCCTGCACAGTAGCCTGCCCGTCAGGAGCCATGGACCTTCAGGGCTTCTCCAACAGACAGATTATCGCGGAGGTGGATGCAATATGTCGATAGAAACAAAGGAAGAATTCAGACCAAAGATCGTGGCATTCTGCTGTAACTGGTGTAGCTACGCCGGAGCAGACCTTGCCGGAAGCAGCCGTTTAAGCTATCCGGCGGATGTAAAGATCATCCGTGTTCCATGTTCCTGCCGTGTCAATCCCATGTTCATCCTCCGTGCCTTTGAAAAAGGAGCCGATGGTGTGATCATGTGCGGATGCCATCCGGGAGATTGCCATTACAGTACCGGAAACTATTATGCAAGAAGACGTATGACACTTCTGTTTTCAATGCTGGATTATATTGGGGTGGAAAACGGAAGAACACGTGTGGAATGGGTATCTGCCGCAGAAGGCGTGAAATTTTCACAGACTATGAATGAGTTTGTTGAGAAGATCCATTCACTTGGTAAAAACGTGAGATTGGAGGATATAAGATGCAGGAGCTGATAAAACGTGCAAAAGAACTGCTTGCAGATGGCACGGTAGTCCGGGTTCTTGGGTGGAAAGCCGGAGATCTTGCCTTTAATCCGGAACCAGCCTATTTTGAAACACCGGAATCTCTGGAGGATTTTGTTTATGATGGATTCTGCGGTGCCAATTTAAGCAAGTATATGATCGAAGCTTCCAAGCTGGAAGGAAAAACCATGGTCTGTCTGAAGCCCTGCGATACATATAGCTTTAACCAGCTTTTGAAAGAGCATCGTGTAGACAGAGAAAAAGCCTATATCGTAGGTGTTGGCTGTAAAGGAAAGCTGGATATTGAAAAGATCCGCAAAATGGGGATCAAGGGTATCCGGGGAATTTCCGGAGCAGAGATTACCGGAGATGCAGAGACATTGACTGTGGATACTGTTTACGGAGAAAAAACCTGTGCATACAAAGATGCCATGCTGGAACGCTGCCATGTATGTAAAGGAAAAGAGCATAAAATTTACGATGAACTGATCGGTGAGTCAAAGGAGACAAAGGACGCTGACCGTTTCGCAGAAGTTGAGCGGATCGAGGCAATGAGTCCGGAAGAAAAATTTGCATTCTGGCAGAGCGAGCTGAGTAAATGTATCCGCTGTAATGCCTGCCGTAATGTATGTCCGGCCTGCAGCTGCCGCAAATGCGTTTTTGACAGCAACAAGTTCGACAGCGCCCAGAAGGCAAATGTGGATTCCTTTGAGGAAAAGATGTTCCATGTGATCCGTGCCTTCCATGTAGCCGGAAGATGTACGGACTGTGGCGAGTGCAGCAGAGTCTGCCCGCAGGGAATTCCCCTTCATCTGTTTAACCGTAAGTTTATCAAGGATATTGATGCGTTTTACGGTGAGTATCAGGCAGGCGAGGATGCGGAGTCAAAGGGTCCGCTTACCAGCTTTACCTTTGAGGATGTAGAGCCAGGGATCGTGGCAGAAAGGGGATAATGTATGTATAAGATCGCAGTAGAAAATCTGCCGGCATTATTCCGGAAAATTGCCGCAGACCAGGAATTATATTTACCGGTAAAGGTAAGTGAACAGGTGAACTTCAAGGCATGGAGCGAGGATGCAGAAGTTTCCCTTGAAACACTGAAAACCGTGAAATCACCGAAGGATGCTTTCTTTCCGCAGAGTGAAAATCTCTATACCTGTAAAAAGGACGGAAAAAATATCAGCATTGAGCCTCAGGCGCTGAAAGACCAGAATTTTGTCGTATTCGGAATGAGAGCCTGTGATGTACAGGGCGTGAAGGTCCTCGACAAGGTGTTTCTTGGGGATCCGGTGGATACTTTTTACCAGGCAAGAAGAGAACATGGAACTATCGTAGCTCTTGCCTGTCATGAACCGGAGGAAAGCTGCTTCTGTAAAGTATTTGGCATTGATGCCGCAGATCCGGAAGCAGATGTTGCAGCCTGGATCATCGAGGGAGAACTTTTCTGGAAGCCTCTCACAGAAAAAGGAAATGCTCTGACAGAAGCTGTGAAGGAGCTTTTGGCAGATGCTGATGAGACAAAGGTAGAAGAGGAGAAGAAGGCGATCCGTGGTATTATCGAGCTTCTTCCATATACACATCTTTCACTGGAAGGATGGGCGCAGAAAGAATACATGGACCGTTTCAATTCTCCTGTATGGGAGAAACTGTACAAGCCTTGTCTTGCCTGCGGAACCTGTACCTTCGTATGTCCGACCTGTCAGTGCTATGACATTAAGGATTACGACACAGGGCACGGTGTTCACCGTTACCGCTGCTGGGATTCCTGCATGTACTCTGATTTTACCATGATGGCTCACGGAAACAACCGTACCAGCCAGATGCAGAGATTCCGTCAGAGATTTATGCATAAGCTTGTTTATTATCCGTTAAATAATGACGGCATGTTCTCCTGTGTTGGCTGCGGCCGCTGCGTGGAGAAATGTCCGGAATCTTTAAATATCGTAAAAGTCATCAAGGCCTTTGAAAAACAGGGAGGTGAAAAGAATGAGTGAATGTACCTGTCATAAAAATTATACACTGGATACGCTGATCCCCAAGGTTGGCGTGATCACAGATATCCGTCAGGAGACACCGGATGTAAAAACCTTCCGTGTGGAAGCTCCGGAGGGTGGAAAGCTTTTCGAGCATATGCCAGGACAGTGTGCCATGGTCTGTGCACCGGGAGTCAGTGAAGGTATGTTTTCCATTACTTCTTCTCCTACTGTAAAAGATTATCAGGAATTCAGCATCAAAAAATGCGGATCCCTTACCGATTATCTCCACAGCCTTCAGGTTGGAGATGAGATCGCAGTCCGCGGACCATACGGAAATCATTTTCCGGTGGAAGATAAGTTAAAGGGAAAAAATCTCCTGTTCATCGCAGGTGGAATCGGTCTGGCACCTCTTCGTTCCGTGATCAATTATGTGCTGGATAACCGTGAGGATTACGGAACAGTAGATATTCTCTATGGTTCCCGTTCCGCAGATGATCTGGTGCAGCTTAAGGAAATCCAGGAAGTATGGATGAAAACAGAAGGTGTAAATGTATATCTTACCATTGACCGCGAGCAGGAAGGCTGGGACGGTCATGTAGGATTTGTTCCGAATTATCTGAAGGAGATTGGTTTTGATACCAATAAGACCGCTCTGGTCTGCGGTCCGCCGATCATGATCAAATTCGTTCTGGCAGGACTGGAAGAGCTGGGCTTCTCCAGAGATCAGGTATATACCACACTGGAGCTTCGTATGAAATGCGGTGTCGGAAAATGCGGCCGCTGCAACATCGGAGACAAATACGTCTGCAAAGACGGCCCAGTATTCCGATGTGATGAGGTGGATGAATTACCTAATGAGTACTAAGTTATAGATTGCACCTTAAGAAACTTTCAAATATATGCGCTGGTTATAGCCAGTACACAGCCATGTGGAACAGCCATCTCGCTAAGATGCCCATTTTAGGAGCGGTTTTAGCGGCGCTGAAATCCAGTACTTACGAAGACTTAGGAGTGAAGGCTCTCCTGAACTCCTTAGTCGCAGTTAGTACTTAGTTCAGCAGAGCGTTGCGACGGGCACGTGTGAGATGGCTGTTCCACATGGCGTACGATTTGGATAAAAGAAAGGACACCAACATGGAAAATAATATGGTAAACGTATATTTTTTCGGTAAAAAATACAGCGTTCCCGGTGATCTGACCATTATGACAGCTATGGAATATGCCGGTTATACATTAAAAAGAGGATGCGGCTGCAGACACGGATTCTGCGGTGCCTGCGCGACCATCTACAGGATCAAGGGACAGAATGAGCTGAAAACCTGTCTCGCCTGTCAGACACAGGTGCAGGAGGGAATGTATGTGGCAAGTATCCCGTTCTTCCCTACAGACAAGAGACTTTATAATATAGAAGATCTTAAGCCGAACCAGCAGGTAATGATGGAGCTTTATCCGGAGATCTACAGCTGCATCGGATGCAATGCCTGCACAAAGGCCTGTACACAGGACTTAAATGTCATGCAGTATATTGCATATGCTCAGAGAGGCGAGCTTGAAAAATGTGCAGAGGAATCCTTTGACTGCGTAAGCTGCGGCTGCTGTTCCGTAAGATGTCCGGCAGGAATTTCCCATCCGATGGTAGGCCTTCTGGCAAGACGTCTCACCGGAAAATATATTGCGCCGAAAAGCGAGCATCTGGAGAAACGTGTGGAAGAGATCCACGAGGGCAAATTTGACGATATGATCGAGAAGATCATGCAGAAGCCGATCACAGAGATGCAGGAACTTTACAACAGCAGAGAAATCGAGAAGTAGGAGGGCGTAAAACATGTATGCACCATATCCAGAAAATATGATGGAATCCATCAAAAAGGTAGAGGCTACAAGAGCGGAGCGTATGGCAACAGAGCCAAGACGTCTGAGTGCAGATGAGAAAGATGCTCTTCTCAAAAAATTCCATCCGGATTATAACCCGGATGCATTTGCAGAGATCAAGGTAGGACCGAACAAGGGACAGAAAGCACCACTGGAACTGACAAAAATGCTCCATTCAGAAAGCCGTCTGCTCAACGAAAAAATCGATCTTACAAAAATCGATTATGATGTAGATGTACTGATCATCGGCGGTGGCGGAGCAGGCTCTTCCTGTGCCATCGAGGCCCACAACGCAGGTGCCAACGTTATGATCGTTACAAAACTCCGTATCGGTGATGCCAACACCATGATGGCAGAAGGCGGGATCCAGGCAGCAGATAAAGAAAATGATTCCCCGGTACAGCATTATCTGGACTGCTTTGGAGGCGGACATTTTGCCGCAAAACCGGAGCTTGTAAAAAGACTGGTAATGGAAGCACCGGATGCGATCAAATGGCTCAACGACCTTGGTGTTGAGTTTGATAAAGCAGAAGACGGAACCATGGTCACTACACATGGCGGCGGTACCTCCAGAAAGAGAATGCATGCTGCAAAGGATTATTCCGGATCAGAGATCATGCGTACTATCCGTGATGAGGTCTTAAATCTTAAGATTCCGGTAGTGGAATTTACCTCCGCTGTAGAACTTTTGAAGGATGAAAAAGGTCAGACTGCCGGTGCAGTCCTTCTCAACATGGAAACCGGAGACTATTCCGTTGCAAGAGCAAAAACAGTTGTAATTGCAACTGGTGGTGCAGGAAGAATGCATTATCAGGGATTCCCGACCTCCAATCACTACGGAGCAACTGCTGACGGACTCGTACTTGGATACAGAGCAGGCGCTTCCCTTCTTTACCAGGATTCTATCCAGTATCATCCAACAGGTGCGATCTATCCGTCACAGATCCTTGGTGCCCTGGTAACAGAGAAGGTTCGTTCCGTTGGTGCACAGCTTGTAAATGCAAACGGAGAAGCTTATATCCATCCGCTGGAAACCCGTGACGTAAATGCTTCCGGTGTTATCCGCGAGTGTGAGGAAGGCCGTGGCGTGGAAGTTCCAGGTGGACGAAAAGGTGTATGGTTGGATACTCCGATGATCGAGATCCTGGGCGGTGAGGGAACTATCGAAAAGAGGATCCCTGCCATGTTCCGTATGTACATGAATTACGGCATTGATATGAGAAAAGTTCCGATCGTGATCTACCCGACCCTTCATTATCAGAACGGCGGACTTGAGATCAACGGAGACGGCTTTACAAAAGAAATCCCGAACCTTCTGGTTGCAGGAGAGGCAGCAGGCGGAATCCACGGAAGAAACCGACTGATGGGAAATTCTCTTCTTGACGTAATTGTATTTGGAAGAAATGCAGGTAAAAAAGCAGCTGCCAAATGCAAAGAGGTAGAGCTTGGCACCATGAATCTGGATCATATCAGAAAATATGAAGAGGAACTGAAAAATGCAGGCGTTGATACAGGAGACGTATCTCCTATGCTTCTGCCGAAATATGCCCGCCACGAACGTTAAGTTAAAAATATGTTATGATAATAAAAACATATGAGATAAGCGAAAGGAGTCTATTATGAGAGAAATCGAAGTAAGCAGACTTACAGAGGTTATCGAAAAACTCTGTATCGAAGCCAATGAACATCTCCCGGAAGATGTGAAGGATGCTATCAAAACCTGCCGTGCCTGCGAGGACGGCGAGATCGCAAAAGGTGTCCTTGATAACATTATCGAGAATTTTGATATTGCGGACAGTGAGAATGTTCCGATCTGTCAGGATACCGGAATGGCATGCGTATTCCTTGAAATTGGTCAGGATGTCCACTTTACAGGCGGAGATTTAAATGATGCCATCAATGAAGGTGTACGCCGCGGATACGATAAAGGTTACCTGAGAAAATCCGTTGTCAAGGATCCGGTACGCCGTGGAAACACAGGTGACAATACACCGGCTATGATCTATACAGAGATCGTTCCTGGAGATCAGGTGAAAGTAACTGTAGGACCAAAAGGCTTCGGAAGCGAGAATATGAGCCAGATCCGTATGTTCAAGCCATCTGCAGGCCTTCAAGGAATCAAGGATTTCATTCTTGAGGCTGTAGAAACTGCAGGTCCGAACCCATGTCCGCCTATGGTAGTTGGTGTTGGTATCGGAGGAACTTTTGACAAATGTGCACTTCTTGCAAAGAAAGCGCTGATGCGTCCTCTGAATACAGAGAACCCGGATCCTTACTATGCAGATCTTGAGAAAGAGATGCTGGAGAAGATCAACAAGCTTGGTATCGGACCTCAGGGCTTTGGCGGAAAGACCACAGCTATCGGTCTGAACATTGAGACTATGCCTACTCATATCGCAGGTATGCCATGTGCAGTTAACATCAACTGCCATGTAACACGTCATAAAACGGAGGTGCTTTAATATGGAAAGAAGAAAGATCACACTGCCTCTGACAAGAGAGCTGGCAAGAACTCTCCATGCAGGCGACCAGGTTTTACTGACAGGAACCATCTATACATCCCGTGATGCAGGTCACAAGAGAATGTGCGAGGCCCTTGCAAAAGGAGAAAAAATTCCTTTTGACCCTACAGATGCTACCATTTACTATGTAGGTCCGACTCCGGCAAAACCAGGCGAAGTCATCGGCTCCGCAGGCCCTACAACCAGCGGCCGTATGGATGCTTATGCACCGACCATGATGTCCGTAGGCGCCAGAGGAATGATCGGAAAAGGTGCCCGCCTTCCGGAAGTCGTAGATGCAATGAAAAAATATGACGGCGTATATTTCGGAGCCATCGGCGGTGCAGGTGCACTTCTTGCAAAATGCATCAAAAAAGCAGAGCTTATTGCTTACGAAGACCTTGGAGCAGAAGCACTCCGCAAGCTTTATGTGGAAGACATGCCGCTTGTAGTCATCATTGACAGCGAGGGAAATAACCTCTACGAAGAGGGACGTGCAGAGTACTTGAAAGACCACGCAGAATAATCTTTTGCTCTACAATATGATATTGTGATATATTTCAAAAAGGAATAAAAAGGATAAAAGTCCGACAGTAAATGCTGAAGATCCGTGCAGAAGCATTTGTTGTTGGACTTTTTAATTTTATTATTTCACTTTCAATTTAATCATTTTTACAAAAATGATTAAATTAAAGTTGACAATGATAAAATTGATTTATATACTTGAAGTAAATAAAATCGAAAAAAGAGTGATAAAGAAGGTGATGGAAAATATATGAGACGGTTTGATTATCAGGAAAAGTGGAAAAATCTGTTGACTCCTGAAATTGTATCTTATCTGACACAGATACATGAATTTAAGGGAGAACAAACTCTTTTTATTGAGGCCAAAGCAGATACTCTTACACAATTAGTTGAAATCGCTAAAATTCAAAGTACGGAAAGTTCCAACAAAATAGAAGGTATTTATACATCAGACAGCAGATTGCGGGAATTGGTAAAAGACAAAACAAGGCCAAGGACAAGAAATGAACAGGAAATTGCCGGATACAGAGATGTATTGAATACAATTCATGAAAGCCATGACCATATCCCACCAAAGTCTGCGATTATTTTACAGCTTCACAGAGATTTGTATAAATTTGAAAGTTACAATATTGGAGGGAAATATAAAACTGCAGATAATGTCATTGAGGAAGAAGATTCTCAGGGAATAAAAAAAATACGGTTTAAACCAGTACCGGCATGGGAAACACCGGAAGCAATGGAAGAATTATGCAGAGCATTTGAAGAGGCAATGGCAACAGGAGAAATAGATCCACTTCTTTTGATTCCGATGTTTATTCTGGATTTCCTATGCATACATCCGTTTAATGACGGCAATGGAAGAATGAGCCGTTTACTTACACTGTTACTTTTGTACAGATCCGGCTATATTGTGGGAAAATATATCAGTATCGAGAGAATGATAGAAAATTCAAAGGAATTATACTATGAATGTTTAAGGGAAAGTTCTGAGAACTGGTATGAGAATAAGAATGATTATGTACCATTTGTAAAATATATGCTTGGCGTTATCGTAGGAGCATACAGAGAGTTTTCTTCAAGAATAAAATTGCTGATAACGCAGAATATATCAAAACCGGAGCGAATAGAAGAGATTATAAAAAACACTCTGGGAACAATTACAAAAAAGGAAATCGCAGAAAAGTGTCCGGATATTAGTGTGGTAACGATACAGAGAACACTGGCAGAATTACTGACAGCAGAAAAAATTTTAAAAATCGGCGGCGGAAGGTATACGAAATATACCTGGAATAATGAGTAATAGATGGGAGATAAAAAATGATCACTGGTGAATTAAAAAACAAAATAGATGGTTTATGGGATATATTTGCGGCAGGAGGACTTGTCAATCCACTGGAAGTAATCGAACAGATTACATACCTGATGTTTATTCATGATCTGGATGATTCCGATAATATGCGTGCAAGAGAAAGTGCAATGCTTGGCTTGCCATTTCAGAGTATTTTTTCTGGAGAAGTAAAAATAGGTGAGAGAACAATTGACGGAAGTCAGCTGAAATGGTCCGTATTCCATGATTTTCCGGCAGACAGAATGTATATGATCATGCAGGAATGGGTATTTCCGTTTATAAAAAATCTTCATAATGATAAAAACAGTGCATATTCCAAATATATGGACGATGCGATATTTAAGCTTCCGACACCACTCCTTTTATCCAAAGTGGTGGATTCTCTGGATGAAATTTACAAACTTATGAATGAAATCCAGACAGCAGATGTCAGAGGAGATGTATATGAATATCTTCTTTCAAAAATAGCTCAGTCCGGACGGAATGGACAGTTCCGTACACCAAGACATATTATCCGGATGATGGTTGAGATGATGGATCCGTCCAGTGATGAGATTATCTGTGATCCGGCATGTGGAACCTCCGGATTTCTGGTTGCAGCAGGAGAATATCTGAAAGAAAAAAGAAAAGAAGAAATTTTTTATGATAAGCAGAAAAAAAATCATTACATGAATCATATGTTCCATGGATACGATATGGACCGCACCATGCTTCGTATTGGAGCCATGAATATGATGACTCACGGAATAGAAAATCCTTATATTGAGTATCGGGACAGCTTATCTGATCAGAATGCAGATAAAGATCAGTATTCTCTTGTGCTGGCAAACCCACCTTTTAAAGGAAGCCTGGATGCAGAATCTGTTTCCGGAGATCTTCTTAAAGTTTGCAAGACAAAGAAAACAGAACTTTTATTTCTTGCTTTGTTCCTGAGGATTATGAAAATTGGAGGAAGATGCGCCTGTATTGTACCAGATGGTGTACTTTTCGGATCATCACGAGCACATAAATCCATCCGAAAAGAAATCGTTGAGAATCAAAGACTGGAAGCTGTAATATCCATGCCTTCCGGTGTATTTAAACCCTATGCAGGAGTATCCACAGCGATCGTCATTTTTACAAAAACAGAACACGGTGGAACAGATCAGGTATGGTTCTACGATATGAAAGCAGATGGATTCAGTCTGGACGATAAACGTACTCCGGTCACAGAGAATGACATTCCGGATATTATAGAGCGTTTCAAAAACCTTGATAAAGAAGCAGAACGGAAACGAACAGACCAGTCATTTATGGTACCGAAAAAAGATATTGTGGAAAATGATTATGATCTCAGTATCAATAAATACAAAGAAATTGAATACACCCCGGTGGAATATCCGCCAACATCAGAAATCATGGCCAATATCCGGGAGTTGGAGCTGGAAATCGGAAAAGAAATGGATGAGCTGGAACGGTTGTTGGGTTTATAGAAGAAAGGATGGCAGATTCGAAAATTCGGATTTGTGTGGAATGATGTAGATGGAAAAATGTAAACTTGGTGATATATGTGAGATTGTATCAGGGAGTACACCTAAAACTACTATAGAAGAATATTGGGATGGTGATGTCAAATGGATAACACCGGCGGAGCTCAATGAGAATGTATATATAATTAATGATAGTGTACGGAAAATTACGAAATTGGCGGTTGAAAAAACAGGCTTATCTTCATTTCCAGAGGGAACAGTGATTCTTTCGACAAGAGCGCCTATTGGCAAAGTTGCTATTGCTGGATGCGAAATGTATTGTAATCAAGGGTTTAAAAATTTGATATGTTCGGAGAAAATATTTAATAAATATTTATATTGGTTCTTAAAAGGAAATACTATGTTTTTGAATTCGCTTGGTAGAGGTGCAACATTTAAAGAAATATCAAAGGCAATAGTTTCAGAAATCGAAATAAATGTTCCTGAAATAGAAGAGCAACATGAAATAGTAAAAATTTTGGAAAAAGTAAATACCATTATTAGGTTTAGAAAACAAGAATTATCGGTGTTAGATACTTTAGTCAAAGCCCGATTTGTCGAGATGTTTGGTGATCCGGTTTCTAATCCGTATGGGTACGATAAAGTTGCACTTTCTGATTTAGCAGATATAAAAATAGGTCCTTTTGGTTCGTTGTTACACAAGGAAGATTATATAGTAGGCGGACATCCGCTACTTAATCCATCTCATATTGTCGATGGTAGGATTTCTCCAAATAATAAACTGACAATTTCGGATGAAAAATATAAAGAATTGTCGGCGTATCAGTTAAAAACGGGAGATGTAGTAATGGGAAGAAGAGGTGAGATGGGCAGGTGTGCTGTTGTTTCAGAAGAAGGTTTTTTGTGTGGAACTGGAAGCATTCTTATAAGGACTAAAGGAGAAGTTACTGCAGATTACATTCAAAAAACAATATCGTTCCCATCATTTAAGAAAACAATAGAAGATATGGCTGTAGGACAAACAATGCCAAATCTTAATGTTCCGATAGTATCTAGTTTTGAGATTATTAAACCACCGATAGAAGTACAAGATAGATATTATGCACTTGTAGAACAAGTCGACAAATCAAAAGTTAAAGTACAAAAAGCACTCGATGAAACACAAAAGTTATTCGATAGTCTGATGCAACAATACTTTGGCTAGAAAGGGGAGAAGCTGAATGGCGATAATGACGGTGTATCATGGTGGATATCAGACTGTAGAGAAACCGGAAATCAGAAAAGGTCGTAATACAAAAGATTTTGGAACTGGTTTTTACTGTACGATTATAAAAGAACAAGCTCAAAGATGGGCCAGGAGATATGATACGAAGGTTGTATCTGTCTATGATGTGCGTTTAAAATCGAATCTGAAAATAAAAGAATTCAAAGATATGACAGAAGAATGGTTGGATTTTATAATTGCATGTCGGAGTGGGAAAGACCATGAATATGATATTGTAATCGGTGCAATGGCAGACGATCAGATTTATAATTTTGTTTCTGATTACATGGACGGTACGATTACCAGAGAACAGTTCTGGGTTCTGGCAAAGTTCAAGTATCCAACTCATCAGATAGCATTTTGTTCCAAAGAATCATTGAAATGCCTGAATTATAGAGATTGTGAGGTGCTATAAATGGCAGGAGAAGGACGTGAAAGAAAAAAAGATAATGATTTATTTTACACATGCAGCCTGATCGATTACATTGCCAGGAAAACAAAGAATACACGGGCAGATGTTGTAAATAAGCTTGGAAAGCAGAGGATTGATAAAATTTATGACCTGGCAGATGTCTATCATTGTGATAACATTGACAGAGTCAGTGATGATTTTATCGAAGAAGCAGGAATAAAAGAAGGAGATTTTGACAATGTGGGTGATTGTAAATACAGCATTCCATCACATTGGGACATTGGAAAAGTATATAAGCGGCTGATAAAAATGGTCGCTGCAGATGAGGGTATTGGAATTATAGAAGCTTTAATAAAAGTATACAATTCCTTTATCAGTGCAAAGATTGATGACTACAACAGCAGTGTATATTACGAAAATCCGTCATATATATTTGAATCGTATCGGGAAAACAAAATGCTATAAACAAAATGGTTGAAGGATGCTGGTATATTTTGAAAGGAGTATGCCAGTATGGAAGAAAAAGTAGTAAAAATATTAAATGAAATGTCAGAATATCTGTCAATTACACAGATGAAAAAGCTTCAGGAAGTAATTTTGAAGGTGTGTGCAGAGAAGGAAACTGATAAAGTGGAAATATCCAATACAGATTTTCTTAAAATGTTTTTGGATGCAAAGAAAATAGAAGGCTGTTCAGAAAGAACCATTCAATATTATAAAGTTACGGTAGAACATTTGCTATCCCATATTGAAACATCTGTAAGGAAGATCACAACAGAGGAAATACGGACATATCTGGCAGAATATCAGAAGAATAATAAATGTTCAAATGTTACGGTGGATAACATTCGAAGAAACATTTCCAGCTTTTTCTCCTGGTTGGAGGAAGAAGATTATATTTTAAAAAGTCCTATGAAACGGATTCATAAGATTAAAACTAAAACGGTAGTAAAAAGCGTTATTACAGATGAAGGGATTGAACGACTCAGAGATAACTGCAAAGAAATCAGGGATTTGGCAATTATAGATTTGCTATATTCTACAGGAATACGAGTAGGTGAACTGGTAAATCTGAATGTTGATGACATTGATTTGGAAGGGCGTGAGTGCATTGTATACGGAAAGGGAGACAAAGAGCGGCGTGTATATTTTGATGCAAAAGCGAAGGTGCATTTAAAAAAATATATTGATTACCGAAAAGATAATAATTCTGCATTGTTTGTAACCCTGGATGCACCACATGACAGGCTAAAAATAAGCGGAGTGGAAATTCGTTTAAGGGAATTAGGAAGACGAATTGATTTGGAACGCATTCATCCCCATAAATTTCGAAGAACCATGGCAACCAGAGCAATAGATAAAGGAATGCCAATAGAACAGGTGCAAAAAATATTAGGACATTCACAAATTGATACAACGATGCAGTATGCGATGGTGAATCAAAACAATGTTAAAACATCTCATCAGAAATATATGAGCTGACTTTTATTCAAATTCGGATTTGTAGGGATGAGGTAGATGATAAAAACGATAGATGAGTGCTTTTCTTTAATACAGAATGGAGCGAATATAAAACAGGGAGATGTAGATGGTGGCTTTCCTATTACAAGAATTGAAACTATAACAAATGATAAATTTAGCAGAGATAGGATGGGATATGCTGGAATAACTGATATTTCGAAATATACATCATATTTACTTGAAGATGGAGATCTATTAATGTCACACATTAATAGTGTTCAGTATCTAGGCCGAACAGTGTTATATGTTAAACAATCAGATGAAACTATTATCCATGGAATGAATTTATTAAGACTTAAAGCTAGACGAGATGTGATAAATCCTGCATATGCAAAATATTGTTTTTATGGACATCCATTTAGAAGTCAAATCAGGAAGATAACAAAAAAATCTGTTAACCAGGCAAGCTTTGCTGTAAAAGATTTAAAGCAGATAAAATTAAACATTCCCGCATTATCTGAACAAAATGAAATAGTAATGATTCTTGACAAAATTCAGCAAGTACTTGCCCATCGAATAGATGAATTGTCAAAGCTAGATGATCTTATAAAAGCCCGATTTGTCGAGATGTTTGGTGATGCTGTAGATAATCCTATGGGATGGGAAAAGAAGCAACTTCAAGAGATTGTTACTGATGATTGTACTATATCATATGGCATTGTACAGACCGGAAATGACCAAGAAGAGGGAGTGCCAGTATTCAGACCTGTTGATATTGTCAATAGAATTCCCAAGTTGGAAGAGTTAAAAAGAACTACTGAGGAAATATCCAATAAATACAAGAGAACGATATTAAAAGGTCATGAAATGCTTATAACAGTTCGAGCTAATATCGCTGATACTTGTATTGTTGGAAAAGAATTCAAAGGATGCAATGTTGGAAGAGGTATTGTCCCTATTAGAACTCAAGAGAACATTATGGTGTTAGAATTCTTAAAATATCTTATGGATAGCAAGCATTTGAATGACGATATTAAAAGTAAAGCCAAGGGCATTACTTTGATTCAGTTGAATATGGAAGATTTGAGAGAGGTAGAGCTTATTGTTCCACCTATTGAACAGCAAAAGGCATTTGTGGAGTTTGCGGAACAAGTCGACAAATCAAAAGTTATCAATCAGCTTTTACAGAAATGGAATTATATGTGTCACGTTACAATCGAGAAAGTAAAATAAAGCAAAAGAAATGTTTTACGGAGATACGTGAGAGAAATTACTTACTACGAGGGGGATGAAATTTACAATGGTATATTTTCAGAAGAGGGTTAAATATGCAAAATGAAATAATTTTATTTGAAACTGCTGATAAGGAAATAAAATTAACTGTGTCTGTCAAAAATAATACCGTATGGCTTAATAGGAATCAGCTAGCTAAATTATTTGGAAGAGACGTAAAGACAATTGGTAAACATATTAATAATGCATTAAAAGAAGAACTGGATAATTCAGTTGTCGCAAATTTTGCGACAACTGCTTCAGATGGAAAAGTGTATCAAGTAGAACATTATAATTTAGATATGATTATTTCTATAGGCTATAGAGTCAAATCTAACAGAGGTGTAGAATTTAGAAAATGGGCAAATAATGTTCTGAAACAGTATATCCTACAAGGCTATGCAATCAATAAAAAAAGATTAGAAGCCTTACAGAGAACAGTAAATATTCAAACCAAAATGCTTGCATGTACTTTGGAAATAGATGAAGCAGAGGTGCTAAAAGCTGTTGATTTATATACAAATGCCTTGATGTTATTAGACCAGTATGATCACCAGTCGATTAAAAAGCCTGCAGGAAATAAAGCCATATACAGAATTACATACGAGGATTGTAGAAATATGGTGAATGCAATGGAAGATTCATTTCATTCGGATGTCTTTGGTGTTGAAAAAGAAACGGGGAAAGTTGAAGGTATTCTTGCAGCAATTTACCAAAATGTTTTCGGAGGAGAGGTTTATCCTTCTTTAGAAGAGAAAGCCGCTAATCTTTTGTATTTTATGATAAAAGATCATCCCTATGCTGATGGATGTAAGAGAATTGCTGCATCGTTATTTTTGGAATTTTTAGCTCGCAATGATGTACTCTACAAAGATGGACAGAAAAGGATAAGTGATGGTGCATTAGTAGCAATTACATTGATGATTGCAGAGTCAGATCCAAAAGAAAAAGATATTATGGTTAATTTGGTAATGAATTTATTGTCAATGTAAAGTGAAAGTAAAAGAGGGAGATTTCACAATGGTAACAAACTTTGATTATTTAAAAAATGAATCAAAATTCTCTGCATTTGCAAATGTTGCCATATCTGCGGAGAAGATCATATTGGCAGATCCGGATGCGAGTATTCTTAACAGCCGGCGGGCTATGGAATTTGCTGTGAAATGGTTGTATTCTGTGGAGAATAGTTTGCAGATTCCGTACCAGGATAACCTTCACACTTTGATGAATACAGAGGAATTCAGACAGTTAGTGGGACCGGATCTTTGGAAACGGATGGATTATATCCGCAGATGTGGAAATAGTGTGGCGCATAGCAATAAAAAACCTGGCAGAGATGCAGCGATACTCTGTCTTGAAAATCTGTCGATTTTTTTAGATTACATTGCATATTGTTATGGAGAACAGTATCAGGAACATCCATTTGATAAATCGATTATTGATGGCAGAATTGAGAAGGCAAAGGCATCCAGGGAAACAGCCAGAAAAGCAAGAGAAACACTTCTGAAAGAACAAGAAAAAACTGCTCAGCAGGAACTGGATCTACAAAAACTGATGGCAGAAAATACTTTTCTTAGGGAAGAACTGTCCGCACGCCACGAGAAAAAGCAGCAGACATATGTTCCGAAACCTCTGGATCTGTCTGAATATGAAACCAGAAAACTTTACATAGATTCCATGCTTATTGATGCAGGATGGGCACAGGGAAAAGACTGGTTAAATGAGATGACTGTGACAGGAATGCCGAATAAATCAGGGATTGGACGTATTGATTATGTTCTCTATGATGATATGAATAAACCTCTGGCAATTATAGAAGCAAAACGTACCTGCAAGGATATTGCTGAGGGCAGGCAGCAGGCGAAACTTTACGCAGATCTGCTGGAAAAGAAATATGAACGGCGTCCGGTAATTTTCCTTACCAATGGTTTTGAAACCCGGATCATAGACGGACAATATCCAGAAAGAAAATGTTCAGTTATTTATTCCAAACGGGATCTGGAGAAATGGTTTAACCTTTTGAGTATGCGGACAAGCCTCCAAAATATTTCTGTAGATAAAAAGATAGCAGACCGCTATTATCAGGAAGCCGCGATAAAAGCAGTATGCCAGAGCTTTGATGAAAAGAATCGGAGAAAAGCCCTGCTTGTTATGGCCACAGG
This sequence comes from Blautia sp. 2227st1_G12_2227SCRN_220401, assembly GCF_039062885.1. Taxonomy (NCBI): domain Bacteria; kingdom Bacillati; phylum Bacillota; class Clostridia; order Lachnospirales; family Lachnospiraceae; genus Blautia; species Blautia sp. 2227st1_G12_2227SCRN_220401. The sequence continues at coordinate 93,057 of NZ_JBCLNI010000004.1, forward strand.
TTCCGGAAAAACCAGAACAGTAATGGCTTTGTGCAAGGTACTGGTTGATGCGGGCTGGGTAAAGAATATACTTTTTCTGGCGGACAGAAATTCACTGGTAACACAGGCGAAAAGAAGTTTTGTAAACTGGATGCAGGATTTTTCCTGTACAAATCTGGTTGAAGAAAAGAATAATTATATGTCGCGATGTGTTTTCTCCACATATCAGACCATGATAAACTGTATTGATACGATAAATGACAAAGAAGGAAAAGTTTTTACCAGTGGTCATTTTGATCTGATCATTTGTGATGAAGCGCACAGATCCATTTATAATAAATATAAAGATATTTTTACATATTTTGATGCACTGCTTGTAGGACTTACCGCAACACCGAAAGATGAGATTGACAAAAATACATATGAAGTGTTTGAACTGGCAAACGGAGATCCCACTTATGGATATGATCTGGCGCAGGCGGTTAAGGATGGATATCTGGTTGATTATCTTTCGGTGGAATCCAGGGTGAAATTTATTGATCAGGGAATTGTATATGATGAACTTTCAGAAGCAGATAAAGAAATCTATGAAAATACTTTTGAAGACGAAAATGGAAAGCTTCCGGAAGCGATAAATTCGGCTGCATTGAATACCTGGATTTTTAACGAAGATACCATTAAAAAAATTCTTCATGTCCTGATGAGAGATGGAATTAAAATTGAATACGGACAGAAGATTGGAAAAACAATTATTTTTGCGAAAAATCATGATCATGCGGAAAAGATCCTTGAGATTTTTAATAAGGAATATCCGCATTTAAAGAATTATGCTATGGTGATCGATAACAGAATGAAATATGCACAGAGTGCAATTGATGAGTTTTCAGATCCGAAAAAACTACCGCAGATCGCAATTTCTGTAGATATGTTAGATACCGGAATTGATGTACCTGAAGTTCTTAATCTTGTATTCTTTAAGAAAGTTATGAGTAAAGCAAAATTCTGGCAGATGATCGGACGAGGAACAAGACTATGCCCGGGATTGTTGGATGGGGAAGATAAGAAAAAGTTTTACATTTTTGATTTTTGTGGAAATTTTGAGTTTTTCCGAATGAATAAAGGAAAAGCAAGCGCAAATCTGATGGCGTTGCAAAGTGCAGTTTTTAATCTTCAGTTTGAGATTTCGTATAAGCTTCAGGATATTAAATATCAGACAGATAAATTAACTGCGTACAGGACTGCACTTGTAAAGCACATGACTGAAAAAGTAAAAGAGCTCCCAAGAGATAGTTTTACAGTTCGCCAACATTTGAAATATGTAGAATTATATTCAGAAGAGTCGAACTATCAGATGCTTACTTATGAAGATACTTTACTTGTACGGGAAGAGGTTGCACCCTTGATTTTGCCTGAAAGTGATGAAGTAACAGCAGTACGTTTTGATGCACTTATGTATGGAATAGAACTTGCATCTCTGGTTGGAAAGAAATATACAAGTGCGCGAAAAGATCTTTTAAAAAAGGTTTCCGGAATTGCCGGAGTGGCAAATATACCGGAGATTCAGGCACAGACAGAGCTGATCGATCAGATTTTGCATACAGATTATGTGGAAAATGCAGGAATTGATGAATTTGAAAATATCAGGAAAAATCTGAGAGATCTTATGAAGTATATTCCGGATAAGAGCAGGAATAAATATATGACCAATTTTACAGACGAAATTCTTTCAACGGAATGGAAAGAAGCGGAATTGGAAAACGATGATCTGGAAAATTATAAAGTACGAGTAGAATATTATGTCCGACAGCATCAGGATAACCATGTAATAGCTAAGCTGAAAAAGAATCAGTCACTTACAGAAAAAGATGTAGCTGAACTGGAAAAAATTCTCTGGAGCGAGCTTGGTACAAAAGAGGATTATGAAGCAGAATTTGGCAGAAAGCCATTGGGAGAATTTGTCAGAGAAATGGTAGGTCTTGATATGAATGCAGCAAAGGAAGCTTTTTCAAAGTATCTTGAGGATGTAAATCTGGACAGCAGGCAGATTTATTTTGTAAATCAGATCATTGAGTATATTGTTCATAATGGAATGATGAAGGATCTTTCTGTTTTGCTGGAATCTCCGTTTACGGATCGTGGGAGCATTTCGGAAATCTTTACAGATATGGGTGTTTGGCTTGGAATAAAAAAAGTCATTGATACGATCAACGCAAATGCTGCTGCATAAACATCCACCTCTGTAAAACATAAAATTTCAACCGGATTTACAATAAATTTAACCATAAATCCGGTTGACAAAACCCGGCCGGGAACGTTATAATGGCCGGGTTGATAAAAAAATTTAAGAAAAAAAGGCAGGTGAACAGAATGGACAGTTGTGATTCTCATGGGCGAAGTTGTAGCTCTCGGAGTGAAAGATGGAAAGAACAGAGAGGGATGAGAATGTTCCATTCTGTTTTAAGCGTACAGAATATTATGTCTGTATATCAAAAGGATATATATGACAGGATATATAGGTGACACCAGAATCTGTACGGTATTATTACATTATAATTGTAGCAGGATTATAATAGATATCTTTTTCATTCTTCTCATTCTGAGAATCTTACAGTAAGGCGATCATGTATAAATTCATTTCGCTTTATACTCAAATCCCAAGGAAACACAATCGAAAATCAAACAGCACATAGACATGCTTTAACATGTCTGTTTTTGGTGTGCGTGTTTTGTGCGAAACTATGTGAGGAGGATGAGAAAATGACAAAAAGAAATCAGGATTTTTCAAAAGATATTCTGAGTCTGATCCGAAGCAGTGTTTCTCCGGCAGTTCTAAGTGAAAGGCTGCAGGATTTCCACGAAAACGATCTGGCGGAAGTATTAAGAGAATTAAGCACTGCGGAGCGCAGCAGACTATACCGTATCCTGGAAAGCGGTATGCTGGCAGATGTTTTTGAATATCTGGAGGAAGAAGAAACTGTACAATATCTGGAAGAAATGGATGTAAAAAAAGCAGCAGCCATTCTTTCCAAAATGGAAACCGATGCCCTGGCAGATGTTTTAAAGCAGATCGATAAAGAAAAACGCAAGCTTCTGATCCAGCTTCTGGATGAACAGGTGCGGAAAGATATCGAAATGATCCGTTCCTTTGATGAGGATGAGATTGGAAGCAGAATGACAACGAACTGCATTGTGATCCGTGAAAACCTGACCGTAAAGCAGGCCATGAGTGAGCTGGTTTCCCAGGCAGCAGATAATGATAATATTTCTACGATCTTTGCAGTGACGGACAGAGGGGAGTTTTATGGAGCGCTGGATCTGAAGGACCTGATCACAGCAAGACAGGACCACCCTATGGAAGAGCTGATCGTAACTTCCTATCCATATGTGTATGGTACTGAGCAGATCGACGACTGTATGGAACGGCTGAAGGATTATTCTGAAGATTCCATTCCTGTACTGGACGATGACAATCGTTTCCTTGGAGTAATCACATCCGCAGGGATCATCGATCTGGTAGACGATGAGATGGGAGAGGATTATGCAAAGCTGGCTGGTCTGACTGCAGAGGAAGATCTGAAAGAACCTCTTTTTGAGAGCATGAAAAAAAGAATGCCCTGGCTGATCGTTCTTCTGGGCCTTGGTATGGTGGTATCTTCTGTTGTGGGAATATTTGAAAAAGTAGTTACCTGTCTGCCAATCATCATGTGCTTCCAGTCTCTGATCTTGGATATGGCAGGAAATGTTGGAACCCAGTCCCTGGCTGTAACCATCCGTGTACTGATGGATGAGACACTGACGGGCAGACAGAAAGCAGAGCTTGTGCTGAAGGAAATGCGGATCGGTCTTTGCAACGGTGGTCTGCTCGGTATTCTGTCTTTTGTACTGATCGGATTGTATATTTTCTTATGCAAAGGAAAAACACTCGTATTTGCCTATGCGGTATCCGGCTGTATCGGATTATCCCTGCTGGTGGCCATGCTGGTATCCAGTGCAGTAGGAACCTGCATACCGCTGTTTTTCAAAAAGGTTGGTGTGGACCCGGCAGTAGCCTCAGGTCCTCTGATCACTACGGTGAATGACCTTGTAGCCGTGATAACATACTATGGAATGAGCTGGATATTCCTGATCGAGATGTTCCACCTGGCTGGCTGAGAGTAAAATGCAGCTATGCTCATAAAAACAGACAGATATCAGAAATCTGTCGAATAACAGAAAAGTTACCAATACAAAAAAATTCCGGATCGAAAGATTCGGGATTTTTCTTTACATACAAACAGAAAGCTATTATAATAAAAGATACGCTTTGCCCGTTTAAAACGTTGCAGAAATAAATACAAACAACGGGCAGAAAAAGAGAACAAAACGATCACATGGGGTGATTGGGGAAAGGAAACAGTAACATGATAGTAACAATGATCGAAAAGGTCTATACATTTCTTTGGGGAGATCTGATAAAGATCCCGCTTCCGGGAGGAAGTACGCTGGGAATCTCACTTCTGATCCTGCTTCTGATTCCGACCGGTATCTATTTTACCATCAGGACAAAGCTTCTGCCGATCCGTCTTTTTCCGGATATGGTACGAGCCCTGTCAGAAAAGAAAAGTGACAAAAATAATCTTTCAGCATTTCAGACGCTGATCGTATCTACAGCTACCCGTGTGGGAATGGGAAACCTGGTCGGTGTGGTAGCTGCGATCTCGGCAGGAGGTGCAGGAGCGGTATTCTGGATGTGGATCACGGCGCTGATCGGTTCCTCCACTGCTTTTATCGAAGCAACCCTGGCACAGCTCTATAAAGAAAAGGATCCTCTTTATGGTGGCTACAGGGGCGGTCCTGCCTACTATATCCATCGCTACTGGGAAGAAAAACAGGGCAGAAAACGAAAAAAGGTTCTGCTTTCCGTTCTGTTTGCCATTTCCGGCCTGATCTGCTGGTGTGGAATCAGTCAGGTTATCAGCAATTCCGTCACGGCGTCTTTCAAAAATGCTTTTGATATTCCGCCGCTGTATACTACCATCGTGCTGGTAGTGATCGCAGCTGTGATCGTGCTTCGGAAGAATGCAACGGTTAAAGTTCTGGATCTTCTGGTGCCGGTGATGGCAGTGCTTTATTTTGTGATCACGCTGTTTATTATATTTACAAATCTCGGAAGTATGCCGGGAGTATTTAAACGGATTTTTGAAGAAGCTTTCGGATTTCGTCAGGCTGTTGCCGGCGGATTTGGCGTCGTGCTGATGAACGGAGTAAAAAGAGGCCTTTTTTCCAATGAGGCGGGAAGCGGCTCCGCTCCCTGTGCAGCAGCGGCAGCAGAATGTGACAGTCCGGTAAAAGCCGGATTTGTCCAGGCCCTGGGTGTATTTGTGGATACGATCGTGATCTGCAGCTGTACAGCTATGATCATGCTTCTGGCCCCGGAAGATCTGGTACAGGGGCTTTCCGGAATGGAACTTCTTCAGACTGCCATGCATTATCATATGGGACAGTTTGGAGTGATCTTTATTGCTGCAACACTGTTTATGTTCAGCTTTTCCACATTTCTGGGAATCCTGTTTTATGCAAGAGGCAATGTGGCTTATCTTTTTGGTGATAACTGGGGTTCACAGACAGGATATAAGGTGCTGGCACTGGTGATGCTGTTTATCGGTGGGATCGCGGCTTACACGTTTGTATGGGATCTGGGAGATGTAGGAATCGGCCTGATGACGATCTTTAATATTTTCATGCTGTATCCTCTTGGGGAAAAAGCACTGAAAGAGCTGAAGATCTATGAATCGGAAAAGAAGAAAAAATAAAACTGTTTACAGACCTTGAGAGCATATGGTAATATCAGGGTAAAGCGCTAAAAGATTAAAGAGTTCTGACAGCCGGAAGGAGTCAGACTCTGTGAAATATCAACGGTAAGTTGGATCAAGAGGAGGATATGAAAGATGTATATTACATGTCTGGACGTAGAAGGTGTACTGGTACCGGAGATCTGGATCGCATTTGCAGAGGCAAGCGGAATCCCGGAGCTCAAGAGAACAACCCGTGATGAGCCGGATTATGATAAGCTGATGAACTGGAGACTTGGAATTTTGAAAGAACATGGTCTGGGACTGAAAGAGATCCAGGAGACTATTGCAAAGATCGATCCCCTTCCGGGAGCAAAGGAATTTCTGGATGAGCTGAGATCTTTTTCCCAGGTGATACTGATCAGTGATACCTTTACACAGTTTGCAACTCCGCTGATGGAGAAGCTTGGACGGCCGACACTTTTCTGTAATTCCCTGGAAGTAGCAGAGAACGGAGAGATCACAGGCTTTAAGATGCGCTGTGAGAAATCCAAGCTGACAACTGTGAAGGCACTGCAGTCCATGGGATTTGAGACTATCGCAAGCGGAGATTCCTACAATGATCTCGGAATGATCCAGGCAAGCAAAGCAGGCTTCCTCTTCCGCAGTACAGAACAGATCCGTGCAGATCATCCGGAAATTCCTGCTTACGAAGAGTACGATGAACTTCTTGCAGCGATCAGAGAAGCAATGAAATGAAGAAGGGAAAGTCGGAATGATCAACGAAAGAATTGTGATCGAAGAAAAAACAAAGGACTATAATGAGGCATGGATAGAGACCTATTTCTGGCAGGAGTCGGAAGAACTCTATCCGGGGCAGAAGCGTCCGGTCATAGTGATCTGTCCGGGCGGAGCTTATGGCATGACTTCAGACAGAGAGGCAGAAGCCATTGCTGTCCGGTTTATGGGAATGGGCTATCACGCAGTGGTGCTTCGTTACAGTGTGGCACCTGCCAGATATCCGGTGGCCCTCCGTCAGCTGGCAAAAACAGTAGCTCTTCTCAGAGAGAACAGCGATAAGTGGCATATTGAAAAGAATAAGATCATTGTGTCCGGTTTTTCGGCAGGTGGCCATCTGGCAGCTTCTCTGGGAGTATTCTGGAATACGGAGGAGCTTGCTGGGATCACGGGAATGGAAAACGAGAGGATCCGTCCCAATGGCATGATCCTGAATTATCCGGTGATCACTTCAGGGGTAGCTGGTCATGAAGAAAGCTTCCGAAATCTTCTGGGAGATCGTTATGAGGAGCTGAAAGATCGGATGTCTCTGGAATTTCAGGTTACGGAAGATACACCCAGAACCTTTATCTGGCATACCTTTGAGGATCAGACGGTGCTGCTGGATAATACACTTCTCTTTGTTCAGGCACTCTATAAAAAGGGCATTCCAGTGGAGTATCATGTTTTTCCGCAGGGACCCCATGGGATCGGCCTGGCAAATGAGCTGACTGCCAACGAAAACGGCAGAGGAATCGCAAGAGCCTGTGAACCATGGAGTGAGCTTGCAGGAAAATGGCTGAACCGAGAATTCCCATGGTGGAACGGGGCAAAGATCGAAAGATAATACGAGACTGCTGTGTCGGATAAAATATCCTTTTTACCGGGAAACCGGTAGAGAGGGTATTTTTTATGATTGTGATGCATGTGATGACTGCTGTATTTGTCGGCTGTTTTGTCTGGCTCATCTGATGATAAAAGCTTTGCAGGGCTTTGGTGTGGATCTGGATCAACATTCACATTGCAGAAAGAAAGGAATTTTGATAATTATGGATAAAAATCAGATTTTTATTACCAGTGGTACGGAATATAAAAGAATGACAAAGGAGCTTCTGGAAAAAGCGGATCTTCAGTCCCATATCGGGGATAGAAAGAAAAAGATCGGGATCAAGCCGAATCTGGTTTCTCCTTCAGAGGCTTCCTGGGGTGCAACGACTCATCCGGAAGTGGTTGCAGGAATTATCGAGTATCTGAAGGAGCATGGCTTCCGGGATATGGTGATGCTGGAGGGATCCTGGGTAGGAGATAAGACAAGGGAGGCCTTTGAGACCTGTGGCTTTGACAGGCTTGAGGAAGAGTATCAGGTGCCGTTCTGGGATATGCAGAAGGATAAGGGTATTTCTGTGGACTGCGGTGGAATGGAGCTGAATGTCTGTGAGCGGGTAAAGGAGATTGATTTTCTGATCAATGTGCCGGTTCTGAAAGGCCATTGTCAGACAAAGATCACCTGTGCCCTTAAGAATATGAAGGGGTTGATCCCAAATAAGGAAAAGAGACGGTTTCATTCTCTGGGGCTTCATAAACCCATTGCTCATCTGAATATGGGGATACAGCAGGACTTTATTGTTGTGGATAATATCTGCGGGGATCTGGATTTTGAGGATGGCGGAAATCCTGTCGTGATGAACCGGGTGATGGCTGCCTGTGATCCGGTTCTTGTGGATGCATATGTGTGTCAGATGATGCATTATGAGGTAGCTGAGGTTCCTTATGTGAAGCTGGCAGGTGATCTTGGCGTGGGCTGTTCAGATATTTCCAAAGCAGATGTCAGATTTCTGGAGGATGGTGCGGATCAGAGGATGCCGGTATCCAGAAAGGTTGTGGAGCTTGCAGATGCCGTGGAGGAGGTGGAATCCTGCAGTGCCTGCTACGGGTATCTGATCCCGGCATTGGAGATGCTGAAGGAAGAGGGGCTTTTTGAGAAGCTGGATGAAAAGATCTGCATCGGGCAGGGGTATCGTGGTAAGACGGGAGTGCTTGGTGTGGGACACTGTACCTGTAAGTTTCAGAATTATGTGGAGGGGTGTCCGCCGTTGGAGGGGGATATATATGAGTTTTTGAAGGGGTATATTGGCGAACGGACGCCTGGGAAGTGACAGTCCTCCGGGCCGGACTCCGTCGGGGGATGCTGCTAAGGTTCCGTGAGCCGGCTAAAACCATTGCGGAAGGGCCCAGAACTCGCCTTCGGCTCAAACAGCTGGGCCCTTCCGCAATAACGCCGTCTCCCGCAACCTAACCATCATCACCCCTCCTCCGTAGCAGCCCGGAGGACTGTCACTTCCCCGGCTGGCGTTTTAGCCGGAGAGGTGGAAGCGGACGCGTGGTGTCCTGTCCTTACGTTTTGATGAGTTGAGCGTCCGCAGTTGGAGGTGTGGGAAGGATATGTTGCTTGTTGAAAAATTAATAGTTAATATTTCAGTGTTGTACAATGAGTTGGAAGTGTGGGAAGGATAGCGTCTGGTCAATAAATATTTTGGTGTTGCTCAATGTGTTGGAATAGTGGGAAGGATACGTCTTCTTGTTGAAAGGTGTTATGCCGATGAGATCGGCACAGCCTGGCGTTTTAAACAAACGCAGAATCCATCACCCTGTCAACAGCGTAACATAACCAAAACGTACGGTTCATAGCGGGGCCAGAGGGAAGGGGTGCAGGGGAGGGGAAACGGCCTTTCGCAACTACGAGTGCTTCCCCTCCCCTGCGGTTTCACTTACGCTTCCAAAGCGTAAAAACATTTTTCAGAAAAAAATTTTCAGAAAAAAGAATCCTAAAGACATCTCTTTACAATCTCAATAATCTGCTCCATAGAAAACCGGCTGCTGTCAATACAGAGATCATACTGTGTCATATCCAGCCATTTGCTGTCTGTAAAGTATTCATAGTAAGCTTTTCTCTCTTTATCCATTTTTTTGACCAGCTTCCGTGCGCTGGCTTCTTCTCTGCCGGTACGGCGTATCACATTCTGAACTCTTTCCTCAAAAGGTGCATGGATAAAAAGTTTAAGTGATTTATCCTTCAGGATATTGGTCGCACAGCGGCCGACAATTACGCAGTCCTCTCTCTGCGGAAGGGACAGGATGATCTTTCTCTGGAGATCATAGAGCACATCGTTCATTGGTACAAAAGAGAAATTATCTGTAAACTGCAACTCACTGTCAACGGGAAATACCCACTGACTGGCTTTTTTCTCGTCTACCTTTGCCAGGGTGTCGAAGGGGATATTGTTTTTCTTGGCAGCCATGTCGATCAGTTCTTTATCATAAAAACCGATGTCCAGGTTTTCAGCCAGAGTCTTGCCGATAAGGCGTCCGTTGCTTCCAAACATACGATTGATGGTGATAATACGTTTTGCCATAAAGATACCTCCTTTATTTCGGACCGAAAGCAGGAATATCTGATTTTCGGTAGTTTTTCTTACTTCTTTTATAACATATTTCAGTAAAAAATACCAGAAAATAATATATAATTTTTGAAATAATATTTAATATATACAAAAAATAATGGCAACAGACAGAAAATATAATTAATTATTTGTATTTGCATATGAAAAATATCATACCTTTTTCACCGGGTTTTCACAGATCACACAAAGACTTTACACATTTTTTTAAAAATATTTTTAAAACAGAGAGAACATACACAGCATATTTGGAGGTTAAGGAAAATGAAACGACGGCATAAAAGGCTTATGGTGATCATCCCGTTTTCTACTATGACCAGGCTTGCGGATAATGTACTGGATGTGACCATGTTTTACGCATCCGGAGCAGATGAGGATAGCCTGGAGCCGGCAGAAAATGCGTTTACAGAGCTCCTGATGGAACGCTTTGAGCAGGACGAAGACGCTTTTTCCATTGTGGATCAGTCAGAGATCATGGAAGCCATGTTCGGTGTCACCAACACCATGTCTTTGATGATCGGTGTGCTTTTTGGCCTGTATCCGGCTAACAAGGCAGCATCCAGGAAGCCTATTGATGCGCTTCGGTATTCCGGCTAAAAAGAAATTATAATAACGTGATTTGTGAGATGGATTTTTTGTCAGAACAAATCGCGTTTTTTTATCTGGAAATCCGCACATTGATAAGGTATAATCTATAACAGTTAGAGGAATATCTCTGCCGGGAGGACGGAACTGCCGGCAGGGAACTGCCGAGAAAGGGATGACAGTAAATTTGAACATCGTGGAGAAATGTGTTTCATGCCTGAATATAAAAGAATCTTATGATCTGGCCAGGCGCATGGAACAGGAAAAAACAAATCCGGTTCTGGGATACCGTACAGCAGGCTCCCTGGCAGAGCGAAAAACCGGAGATATGCTTTTGGAAGAAATGAAAAAAGCCGGTCTCACACAGGTAGAAAAAGATAAGATCCGTGTGGATGCATGGGAATTTAAAAAAGCGGTGATGCGCTGCCATGACAGAGAGGGAACCTGCCGGGAGATCCAGCTTGGCGCATATCAGACGGATTTTAAGACCAATGGCTTTCAGAGGTTTGATCTTGTATATCTTGGAAAGGGTACAGCTGACGAATATAAGGATATCGATGTGAAAGGAAAGCTGGTTCTTATCGAGATCAATCAGAGAGAAGAATGGTGGATCAACTACCCGGTGTATCAGGCACACCTGAAGGGTGCAGCAGCTCTGATCGCCGTACAGAGCAGAGGATACGCACAGATCGATGATACGGCTTTGAATGCACAGGATATCGCAGGACCTTCCTGTGCGCCTGCATTTTCCATGTCACGGGCAGATTTTCTTATGATCCGTCAGCTGATGGAGGAAAAAAATGAGAATGGGAATCGTGTTCCGGAGCTTTCCGTGGAATTTGATGCGGACACAGAGGTGATCAAAGACCAGTATACCTACAATATCGTTGGCAAAATCCCGGGAACCGATTCGGATTCCATGATTCTGTTAAGTGCTCACTATGATTCCTATTTTGAGGGATTTCAGGACGATAATGCGGCAGTGGCCATGATCATTGGAATTGCCAGGGCGCTGCTCCGTGGTGGCTATAAACCTCGCCATACTATTGTGGTATGTGCTCTTGCAGCAGAAGAATGGGGGATTTCCGACACAAAATATGACTGGTCCACAGGTGCTTACCGCCAGGTATTTGAAGCGAGACCGGAGTGGCAGGGGCACGTGATCGCAGATCTGAATTTTGAGCTTCCGGCTCATGCACACAGTACCAGAGATGCAGTACGATGTACCTATGAGTATGCGGATTTTGTGCGCAGCTTCGTGGATGCTGTGCAGATGCCGGAGGGGATTTATCCGGAGGGCATGACCACGTTGTATCCCATTGAAACCTGGTCTGATGATTTTACCATGGCTATTTCCGGGATCCCGTCCATGGTCAATGATTTCAGCGGTGGCCCGTTTATGGAAAATTATTATCATTCCCAATACGATAACCAGGATGTTTATGAGGAAGAGGTATACAGATTCCATCATGAATTTTATCTGAAACTTCTTCTGGCTATTGACAGCCTTGCTCTGCCGCCAATGGATTTCGGGCGGGTACTGGACCAAAGTATTAAGACCCTGGATACGGATCTGTGTATGCAGACCGGCGCCGACAGTACACTCCTTCTGAAAAAAACAGAAGAGGCAAAAAAAGCGGCTGCCATCCTTGCAGAGCAGGTACGGCGCTTCAACAGCCTTCCGGAAGAAAAACGTGACTGGAAAAAAGCGGATGCCATTACCGAAAAGCTTCTCGGTGTATTCCGAAAATCCCAAGATTATCTGGTACGTCTGGACTGGGATGACAATGTGATCTTTCCGCAGCAGGCAGTGCAGAACAATCTTTATGCACTGAAGAAAGCGATGGGATATCTGGAAAAAGGAGAGATCGCACCTGCGCTGGAGGCTTTTTACAGTATTGACAACAACTGTTATGCCTTTCAGTTTGAGCGGGAAGTCTTTTATCATTTTACGGAATATATCTTGAAGCAGTCCCCGGATCGCCTGATGTGGGGGAAGGGCAGGATCATCCACCATGAGAACCTTTATGATCTTGTGGAAAGCCTGAAGGAAAAGAAGCCGGGTGACAGCCTGGAGGCAGAAAAGCAGAGCCTCAAGGAAGCCTGGGAAAGACAGAAGTGTTATTATGCGGATGATATTGAATATCTGATCCGTGCAGTGGAAAAGCTCAGGAATCTGATCTGCGAGGTCAGTGATATGTTTGAAAAAGGAACAGAATAAAACCATACCTGGAGGAAAGAATGGAAAGCCATAATTTATACCGAGTGAAAGAAGAAGATCTGGATAAGCTGATCCGGATATTGACCGTATGTTTTTCGGAGGATCCTCTGTATCATGCACTGATCCCGGACAGGGATACCAGAGAACGGCTGATGCCGGAGCTTTTTACCTGTGATCTTACGGAGTTTTTTGAGACCTGCGAGATCTATGCAGACAGCAGTGAGCTGAACAGTATCCTGGTAGTATCCGACGGAACGGAGCATGAAGCAGCCTTACATAATCTGATGGTGGATTTTTTTGCCCTTCTGAAAACAGATGGCTATCTGATCAAAGAGGATCCAAGTCTTGCGACCCTGCGGAAATTCATCCAGGGAAAAGACTATCTGAATTCCAGCTGGACTTCCCAGCTTCATACAGCAGAAAGGCTTCATGTGATCTATCTGGCAGTGGCGCCGAAGATGCAGCATCACGGTCTTGCTGAAAAGCTGATGGATGAGGTGATCGATTATGCGGACAGGCATAAGCTGATGATCTCTCTGGAAACCCATAATCCGGCAAATGTTTCCATGTATGAGAAATTCGGATTTAAATTATACGGCATTGTACAGAAAAAAGGATTTGATCTGAAGCAGTACTGCATGATCAAACAGGCATAGGAGGAATTACGATGAAACGAAAATGGTGGCATGACAAAGTGGTATATCAGATATACCCCAAGAGCTTTTATGATTCCAACGGAGACGGGATCGGAGACATCCCGGGAATCATCAGCAAGCTTGATTATCTTAAGGAACTGGGAGCAGATATCCTCTGGCTTTCCCCAATCTATAAATCTCCCCTTGCAGACCAGGGATATGACATTGCAGATTATTATGCGATTGATCCGAGGTTTGGGACCATGGAGGATATGGATCGTCTGATCGCAGAAGCAAAAAAAAGAGAAATGTACATCCTTATGGATCTGGTGGTAAATCACTGCTCCGATGAGCATGAGTGGTTTCAGCAGGCCATTAAGGATCCGGACGGAAAGTATGGAAATTTCTTTTATATCCGGGACAAAAAGGATGATAAAGCTCCCTGCAACTGGAGAAGCTATTTCGGTGGTCCGGTATGGGAAGAGCTTCCGGGACATCCTGATAAACAGTATCTCCATGTATTCCACAAGAAGCAGCCGGATCTCAACTGGGAGAATCCTGAAGTAAGAGAGGAAGTCTACAAAAACATCCGCTGGTGGATGGAAAAAGGGCTTGGCGGATTCCGTATTGATGCCATTATCAATATCAAGAAGAAGCTTCCGTTTTCCGATTATCCTGCCGATCGTGCAGATGGGCTCTGCAGCGTCGGGAGGATGCTGGAGGAGGCAGAAGGGATTGGAGAATTTCTGGGAGAGATGGCTGAGAAGTGCTTTCATCCCTATGATGCTTTTACTGTAGGAGAGGTCTTCAATGAAAAGGAAGATGAGATCAAAGATTTTATCGGAGAAAACGGATATTTTTCATCCATGTTTGATTTTGAAGAAACCTGTTACGGAAAGAGCGAGGATGGCTGGTATGCATCCAAACCGTACCTGACTCCGGAAGAGTACAAGAAGTGTATTTTCCATACGCAGAAAAAGATTGGGGATACCGGCATGATCTCCAACATTATTGAGAATCATGATGAGCCAAGAGGTGTCTGTCACTATATTTCTCCGGAAGACCGCTGTCCGGATTCAAGGAAGCTCCTGGCAGGTGTTTATTTTCTGCTGAAGGGAATTCCGTTTATTTATCAGGGTCAGGAGATCGGTATGGAAAATATGGAGTTTACTTCTATGGATCAGATCGATGACATCAGTACCATCGATGAATACCAGGTAGCGCTCCGTGCCGGATGCAGTGAAAAAGAAGCGCTTGATGCTGCTTCCGCATTTTCCAGAGACAATGCCAGAACTCCGGTACAGTGGAGCGCAGAGAAAAATGCGGGATTTTCAGAAGGAGAGCCGTGGCTTGGGGTCAATCCCAATTATAAGGAGATCAATGTAAAGTCCCAGTTAACGGACAGTGATTCCCTCCTTTCTTTCTACAAAAAGCTGACTGCACTGAGAAAAGCTCCGGAATATAAAGAAACGCTTGTATACGGAACATTCGCTCCATATCAGGAAGAACAGAAGAATCTGATCGCATATACAAGAAACGGTGAGAAAAATCTTCTGATCCTGGGAAATATGCAGGCACAGTCACAGAAGGTATCTTTGCCGGGAGAAGTAAAAGAGGTGCTTCTGAATAATCAGAAAGCTGTGGAGATCACAGAAAAAGAGATCATTTTGAAACCGTATCAGTTTATCGTTCTGGAGACCGCTGTCTAATGCGGCGTCAGAACAGCAGAGAAAAAAACAATAGCTATTTAGCTGACAGTCTGTTAAAATAAATGTTCGGCTGAAAAAACAGCCGTAAAGAAAGAGAATGAGAATTCAGAAGGGAATAAAGTATGCTGAAGATAAAGAATTACGTAAAGGCAGAAAGCCTTGAACAGGCATATGAACTGAACCAGAAAAGAACAGCCTGTGTGCTGGGCGGTATGGTCTGGCTGAAAATGGGAAACCGGAACATCATGACAGCCATTGATCTGTCAGGTCTTGGGCTGGATACTATTACAGAAACAGAAGAAGCATTTGTGATCGGCTGTATGACACCACTTCATGCGCTGGAAACCCACAAAGAGCTGAATGCCTATACAAACAGTGCTATCCGTGAAAGTGTACGGCACATTGTGGGTGTGCAGTTTCGAAACTGTGCCACAGTGGGCGGAAGTATTTTCGGAAGATTCGGATTTTCCGATGTACTGACCATGTTTCTGGCACTGGATACCTGGGTGGAGCTGTACAATGGCGGAACCATTCCGCTGGCACAGTTTGCATCCATGGAAAAGGATAACGATATCCTGGTAAATATCATTGTAAAAAAACAGCCGCTGAACAGTGTGTACTTAAGTCAGCGGAACAATTCCACAGATTTTCCTGTGCTCACCTGTGCGGCCGCTCTTATTGACGGAAAAGCAAGAACTGTCATTGGGGCCAGACCCGGAAAAGCAATGATCGTGGAAGATGAAGAGGAAATTTTAAAAGATTTTGTACAGATGAATGCACAGCAGAAAAAGGATGCAGCAGCATCTTTTGCCGCATATGCGGCGGAACATGTTCCTACAGACAAGAACATGCGTGCTTCAAAAGAATACAGAAGTCTTCTTGTGAAAGTCCTTACAAGAAGGGCCTGGGAAGAGATCGGAGGGAGAGCAGAATGAATATCACTTTCTGGCTGAATGGTGTAAAACGGCAGGCAGAGGTACCTCCGGATGAACTGCTTCTGGATTTCCTGCGGAAAAACAGCTGTTACAGCGTAAAACGTGGCTGTGAGACTGCAAACTGTGGTCTCTGTACTGTGCTGATGGATGAACGTCCGGTACTGTCCTGCTCCATGCTGGCTGCCCGCGCAGACGGGAAACGGATCGTGACTCTGGAGGGAATGCAGGAGGAAGCAAAGGAATTCGGCGCTTTTATGGCAAATGAGGGAGCAGAGCAGTGCGGCTTCTGCAATCCGGGATTTATCATGAATGTATTTGCCATGTTAAAGGAACTGGAAGATCCCACAGAAGAGGATATCCTGGAATATCTTTCCGGAAATCTGTGCCGTTGCTCGGGATTTGTGGGACAGACCAGAAGTATCCTGAAATTTCTCGACTATAAAAAAGGACAGGAGGAAGGAAAATGAAATACGTAAACAAGCCGGTGCCAAAAACAGATGCAATGTCGCTGGTAACCGGAAAACCGGTCTATACCGATGATCTTGCACCTTCTGACTGCCTGATCGTCAAGATCTTAAGAAGTCCTCATGCCAATGCCTGGGTGGAAGAGATCAAGACAGATGCTGCAAAGAAGATCGAGAGAATTGCCTGTGTTCTGACCTATGAGGATGTTTCCCACAAAAGATTTACTCTGGCCGGGCAGACAGCGCCTGAGATCAGTCCATGGGATCGTTATATCATAGATAAGCATGTGCGTTTTGTAGGGGATCCGGTTGCCATCGTAGCCGGTGAGACAGAAGAGGCAGTAGATAAAGCCCTGAAGCGCATTAAGGTAAAATATCGTGTGGAGGAAGCGGTTCTGGATATCCACACAGCCAAGGATAATCCCATTCTGGTGCACCCGGAGGATGACTGGTATATGCCGATCCCGGCCGGCGGAGATAATAAGCGTAATCTCTGTTCCTCCAATGTAGAAGAAGTGGGTGATGTGGATGCCATGCTGGAAAAATGTGCGTATACAGTAGACCAGGTTTACCACACAAAGGCAAATCAGCAGACCATGATGGAGACCTTCCGTACCTACTGTTATATGGACCATTTTCAGAGACTGACGGTGGTTTCTTCCACCCAGATCCCGTTCCATATCCGAAGGATCGTAGGAAATGCGCTGAACATTCCGTCTTCCAAAGTTCGTGTGATCAAGCCTCGTATCGGCGGGGGCTTTGGTGCAAAACAGTCTTCTGTCAGTGAGGTTTTCCCGGCACTGGTAACATGGGTTACCGGGCGTCCGTCCAAGATCGTTTTTTCCAGAAAGGAATCCATGATCGCGTCTTCTCCGCGTCATGAGATGGAAGTCCATATCCGTATGGGTGCAGACGAAAACGGTATTGTAAAGGCGATCGATCTTTATACTCTTTCCAACACCGGTGCCTATGGAGAGCATGGGCCTACAACCGTAGGACTTTCAGGCCATAAATCCATTGCGCTGTATCGTCATACGGAAGCCTACCGTTTTGCCTATGATGTTGTTTACACCAATATGCAGGCAGCTGGCGCTTATCGTGGCTATGGTGCCACACAGGGTATTTTTGCTGTGGAGTCCGCAGCAGATGAGCTGGCTCATAAGATGGGGATGGATCCGGTAAAATTCCGCGAGCTGAACATGCCTATGGAGGGAGAGGCACTTCCGGGATATCCGGATGTACCGATCAACGGCAGCTGTACCATGGATAAATGCCTCGCCCGTGCAAAGGAAATGATCGGATGGGATGAGAAATATCCGTTCCGTGATATGGGTAACGGCAAAGTACGGGGTGTCGGTATCGCTATGGCCATGCAGGGCTCATCTATTGCAGGGATCGATGTCGGCGGAGCAGACATTAAATTAAATGAGGATGGTTCCTATACCCTGGCACTTGGATGTTCTGATATGGGAACCGGCTGTGATACCATTCTTGCTCAGATGGCAGCAGACTGTCTGGATACAGATATGAAAAATATCGTGGTATTCAGTGTGGATACAGATATTTCTCCCTATGATTCCGGTTCTTATGCATCTTCTACAACCTATGCAACCGGAAATGCCGTGATCCAGGCCTGCGGAGAACTCAGAAAGAGAATCCACGCTTTTGGCGCACAGATGCTTGGAGTATCTGCAGAGGATTCTGATTTTGACGGAGAAAAAGTCCGCACAGAAGACGGAAAAGAGGTAACGCTGCAGCAGATCGCAGGAAAAGCGACCTGTGGAGTCTGCAGTGAGCTTCAGGTTGTAAAAGAATATTCTTCTCCGATCTCTCCGCCACCGTTTATGGTAGGTGCTGCTGAAGTGGAGGTCGATAAAGAGACCGGACAGATCGATGTCATTGATTATGTGGGCGTGATCGACTGTGGAACCCCGATCAATCCAAATCTTGCCAGAGTGCAGGCAGAAGGCGGTATCGGTCAGGGAATCGGAATGGTTCTGTATGAGGATGTGCAGTATACAGATAAGGGAAAGATCCGTAACAATTCTTTTATGCAGTATAAGATCCCCAACCGTATGGATATTCCGAAGGTGCGGATCGAGTTTGAGAGCAGCTACGAGAAGACAGGTCCTTTCGGTGCAAAATCCATTGGTGAACTTGTGATCGATACACCTTGTCCGGCTATTGCCAATGCGGTTTATAATGCAACAGGTGTACGTGTCAGAGAGCTCCCGATCACTCCGGAGAAGGTTGCAATGGGAATCCTTGCCAGAGAAGCCGGAGAGAAGGTGTGAAATGCAGGAGCTGATACTGGCAATTGCCGGACTGATCCTGGAGCTGCTGGTATTTTTCTGTGCAGGAAGTCTGCTGACACGGATACTGAAAATGAAGGCGGAAGTAACCATGGAACTGGTCTTGGGATATCTTCTGTATTTTGCGGTTTTTGAGATACTTGCAGTTCCTATGACACTGAAATGGGTAAAACTGAGTACCTTTTCGTATCTGTGGATGGTGATCATGGCAGCTTGTGTACTGGCAGCATGTCTGTTTGCGCATAAACTTTGGAAGGGACAGCTGGACCGGATAGGAGAAACATTTCGGAAGCATTCACTGCTGCTTTTGACCGCTGCGGCAGTGATCCTGCAGTGTTTTCTGGTGGCTGCATATCAGGACGTTACTGCAGATGCAACACATTATATTGGTGCAGTAAGCACTTCCGTGTATACAGACACTCTTGCCCGATACAGTCCGCTTACCGGTGTTATCCAGAGAAATTTTAATCTCCGCTATGATCTTTCTGCATATCCGATGAACAATGCGGTGTGGTGTGTCCTTCTGGGCATCCACCCGATCGTTCAGTCCAAGGTCGTGATGTCTGTGATCAACATGCTGATGATCAATCTTCTGATCTACCAGATCGGAAAAAGCTTTTTTCGTGGAGATGAAAAAAAAGCAGATCTGATGGTTCTTTTTGTGTGTCTGATGCAATTGTTTTCTTTTTCTATCTATACAACAGGAACCTTTGCGTTTATGCGGATTTATGAAGGGAAGGCCCTGCTGGCAAATATTTCCATTCCGGCAGCGCTTCTGGTAAGTATACGGATCTGGCTCAACAAAGATGGCAGAAATAAAGAGAGCTGGGTGCTGCTTTTCATTGCTGCAGTCAGTGCGTTGACGTTTTCAGGATCCTCCCTTATTTATCCTGCAGTAGTCAGTACGGCGATCCTTCCGGTGATGGTGCTGAAGAAAAAGCTTTCCTACGCGATTCCCTATGCGCTTTGTATGCTGCCGGGATTTTTGTATGCCCTGGTTTATTTTTCGGCGAAGCTTGGATGGATCGCATTTCCGGCATCATAAGAAACTGGGAAGATACCATAGATAGGAGAAGAAAATGGCGGGAGTAACGATCGAAGAACTGGGATTGCGTTTTGTGCAGATTTGTATGGAAAATTACTGGAGCGGCTGTCTGCTGCCTGTATTTTTTCTGGCAGGTGTACTCTGGGATATTTTTTACCGCAGGAGAAAAGAATCCAGAGTGTTTCTGTATTATCTGGTCTTTCTGGCACTTACGGTATATAATCCGGTTCTTGTAAAATATGTGATACCAAAGGTACATTTTGAAAATGAATATTATCGTTTTATCTGGATCCTTCCGGTGATCCCGGGTGCTGCCTATTATGCTGTACGGATCGTAGAAGCGGTAAGGTTTCGATGGCTGAAGGCTGTAACAGCGCTGATCCTTGCGGCAGTGATCGTCACTACGGGGACACCTGTTCCCGGCATTGCAAAAGATTATGTGATGGCGGAAAACATCTATAAAGTCCCGAATGAGCTGCGCTCAGTATGCGATGTGATTCATCAGGACTGCGATAAAGAACAACCCAAGGTTGTTTTTGACAATGAGCTGAATCTGGTGGCTAGACAGTATGATCCGTCACTGATCCTTGTTCTGGATCGTAATTTTATCCTGTATCGTGCAGGAAGTACTGTGGTAGGAAACTACGAAAACAGCAAGGCCTACCAGATCCAGAAAGTGATCATGGATGTGATTAGTTATCAGATGGATGTAGGAATCGATAAGTTCCGGCAGGTATTGAAAAGAACGGAAACCGATTATCTCGTTCTTCCGGTAGATCTTACAAATCATGACTATATCCGTCAGGCAGGATGTACCCCTATTGCACAGACAGAAAAATATGTGGTATACAGGTTTGAAGGGTGAATGTGTTCGCCCTTCTGGCCTGGAAAAATGACTAAAGTGCGTAAAATGATACGGAGAACGGAGTGAACAGCAACCATAAAATGTGTGATGAATATGTACTGTTTAAAAAAATCTTTACAATTTCATGGATTTGTGTTAAAATCATAAACAGTGTAAACCTACTTTGATAATTTCATACCTGAATTTAGAAGTTATGTTTTTCATTATGCACCTGTAGCTCAGTGGATAGAGCAGTGGTTTCCGGTACCATGTGCGGGGGTTCGATTCCCTTCAGGTGTGTTACCCGGAACAGTGGGAATTGTTCCGGCGTGTTGTTATGATAAGGAGGACAAGAACTTGGATGATTTCAGAGAATGGTTATCAGATAACCTTCGCTATTTTATGTTAGGCGGAGCCATTCTGGTGATCGTGCTTGTTCTGATCTTTGGCGTCCGCGCCTGTGTTGGAGGTAAGAAGGGGAATTCCAATAAAGATCAGACAACAGCCCAAAGTAACCAGGAAAATGATCCTTCTTCTCCGGCAAATGATGGGGAGACAGACGAGAAGAAAGACGCCAGTTCCGCGGCAGATACGGATGCGGAGACAACCATGGAAAAAGCCAGCACGGAAGTAACCGAGCTGATTCAGAGCTATTATAAAGCTTTTGGGGAAAAAGACATTGCAACACTTAAGACGATTGAGGACGGATTTACGCCGGCTGACGAGTCGCAGATTAATTCAAGGGATTATATTGATGGGTATGAGGTACAGAATGTTTACGCTAAGAAGGGACTGACGGACGATTCGTATGTCGTTTATGTAGTCTTTAATTATATCTGTACTGGAATTGAGACTCCGGTTCCGGCACTGAGCCAGTTTTATGTGGAGACGGGCAGTGACGGCAATCTGAAGATCAAAGGTGGTGCTGATGACGATGCAGATATCAGTGCCTATGTGAAAAAACTGGAATCTGAGAAGGATGTGCAGGAGCTTATCACAAAGGTAAAGACGGACTATGAAGCTGCGCAGGAGAGTGATCCCTCTCTGGCAGAATTCCTTCAGGGCCTTGGTGAAGATGCCAGTGCTTCCGCAGATGCAGGAACAATGCTTACAGTTACAGAGGATTGTAATGTTCGTGCTTCCGCAGATTCAGAGGGTGAGGTTATCGGTGGTTTTTCTGCAGGAACGGAAGTTGAAAAGAAAGGGCAGGAAGGCGACTGGATACAGGTTGATTATGATGGACAGACCGGTTATGTCTATAGTGGTCTGTTAGAATAATAAGGGTTAATAAAATGCAGGTTCCGGAAGAACCTGCATTTTTGTTGCTCTGATATAACGAAAGATCATTTTTTGAGTGAACCGTCTGCTGCCAATGTGTATTTTTTTCCATTTACGGTGATGGTTCCGGTCTGCATGATTCCGTCTTCGTCCAGATAATAACGTTTTTTGCCTAGGGTGATCCAGCCGGTCTGCATGATTCCGTCCTTATTGAAATAATATCGATGACCATCTGTGTCGGTAAGCCATCCGGTATAGGCGGTTCCGTCAACCATAAATTTCCAGTTGGTGCCATCCGGTGTCCAGACTCCGTTTTCTGCCTCCGGCGAAACATTTTCTGTTTCGGGAATCTCTGTGGGAACAGGAGACGGTGTGGCGGAAGGTGAGGGAGTGCCGGAAGATATCGATGCATCTGTATGGTGATCGCGATCTGAACTTGGTTCAATGGTCGAAATATCGCTGGTATTTATGGAAACTACGGAAGTACTGCTGCTTTCAAAAGGACCGGCCGATGACTGGGTAAAGAGAATACCGCAGATCAGACACAGGAAAACAGCGACAAAGATCAGCAGCCGGTTCATACGTGGAGTATGCTCTGACATGTTTTTCCTCCTGATATTTAAGTATATTTCTGTTTATCATACAATAATGAGAAAGAAAATACAAGAAAAATAACCGGTTGCGAACACGTGGGAAAAAATATATAATAGAACAATGGACGAAAAAATCAGAATCAATAAATATTTAAGCGATATAGGAGTCTGCTCAAGAAGAGAGGCAGACCGACTGACAGAAGCGGGGAGAGTTACTGCTAATGGAGAACTGGTTTCCACAGGAATGAAGATCCTTCCGGATGCGGAGATCTGTATTGACGGAAAGCCTGTAAAAAAACAGGAAAAAAAGATCCTGCTTCTTTTTCATAAACCAAAAGGGATTGTCTGCAGCACCAGACAACAGCGGAATGAGATGACAGTAACAGAATATCTGGATTATCCGGTGCGGATCTATCCCATAGGACGGCTGGATAAAGATTCCGAAGGACTGCTTCTCCTTACCAATGAAGGAGATCTGGTGAACCGTATCATGAAGGCGGGGAACTACCATGAAAAGGAATATCAGGTGACCGTGAATAAACCGGTGACAGAAGAATTTATCCGTGGTATGGGCGGCGGAGTGCCGATCCTTGATACGGTCACACGTCCCTGCAAGGTTACAAAAACAGGGAAAAACAGTTTTCGTATCATTCTTACCCAGGGTCTGAACCGCCAGATCCGTCGTATGTGTGAATATTTCGGATATAAAGTCGTAACACTGAAACGTGTTCGGATCATGAATCTGTATATTGATGGCCTGGAAGAGGGGAAATATCGTGAGATCCGACCGGAAGAACGAAAAAAACTGGAGGAGATGCTTTCCTCCGAAAAATCAGAAAAAAGGACGGGAGGAAGCCATGAACGAATCATCCATAAAAAAAATGAAAGAGCTGGGAGAAAAGCTCCGGGAAGCGTCCAGGGCCTATTATCAGGAAGACAGGGAGATCATGTCCAACGTGGAGTACGACGCCCTGTACGACACTCTGAGCGCACTGGAGAAAGAAACAGGGATCGTTCTGGCAGACAGTCCAACCGTTAATGTAGGATATGAGGCAGTGGAGCAGCTCCCCAAGGAAGAACATGAGAGACCGATGCTGTCTCTGGATAAGACCAAAGAGAGAGAAGCTTTGAGAGAGTTTATCGGGGAACATTCTACACTTTTATCCTGGAAGCTGGATGGCTTAACGATCGTGCTTACCTATGAAAACGGAGAGCTTATAAAGGCAGTTACCAGAGGAAATGGTATTGTGGGAGAGGTTATTACCAATAATGCCAGAGTATTTAAGAACATACCTCTGAAAATTTCTTTTAAAGGGAGACTGGTACTTCGCGGAGAAGCCATCATTACTTATTCGGATTTTGAAAAGATCAACGAAACTATCGGAGATGCAGATGCCAAATACAAAAATCCCAGAAATCTCTGCAGTGGTTCTGTCCGCCAGCTGAATAACGAAATTACAGCGAAGAGAAACGTACGGTTTTATGCTTTTTCTTTAGTGAGTGCGGAAGGCGTGGATTTCCGGAATTCCAGGGAGGTGCAGTTTCGGTGGCTGAATGAACAGGGCTTCGAGGTTGTGGAATATCGAAAAGTCACAGCGGAAACTCTGGATGAAGCGATGGATTACTTTGCGGAAGCAGTTACGACCAATGATTTTCCGTCAGATGGGCTTGT
Source organism: Blautia sp. 2227st1_G12_2227SCRN_220401 (assembly GCF_039062885.1). NCBI lineage: Bacteria > Bacillati > Bacillota > Clostridia > Lachnospirales > Lachnospiraceae > Blautia > Blautia sp. 2227st1_G12_2227SCRN_220401. Next base: position 117,335 of record NZ_JBCLNI010000004.1, read on the forward strand.
GGCATTGTATGATGATATTGCTTACGGAGAATCTCTGGGAACTACGGCCAAGTTTCCAAGGAACGCCATGGCATTTAAATGGGCCGATGAGATGCGTGATACGAGACTTCTGGAGATTGAGTGGAGCCCGTCCAGGACCGGACTGATCAATCCGGTAGCAATTTTTGAGCCGGTGGAACTGGAAGGCACCACAGTGAGCAGAGCCAGTGTGCATAACATCAGTATCATGAAGGAACTGAAACTGGGGATCGGAGATACCATTCGTGTATACAAAGCAAATATGATCATTCCTCAGATCGCGGAAAATCTGACCGGAAGCGGTAATGCATCGATCCCGCATACCTGCCCGGCCTGCGGACAGGAAACGGTAGTGAAGAAAGAAAACGATGTGGAATGTCTTTTCTGCGTCAATCCGGGGTGCCCGGCCAAGAAGATCAAATCCTTTGGCCTTTTTACAAGCAGGGATGCCATGAATATCGACGGACTTTCCGAGGCAACACTGGAGAAATTTATTGCCAGGGGATTTATCCATGACTTTGGCGATATTTTTGAGATCAGCCGGTATAAAGATGAGATCGTGGAAATGGAAGGCTTTGGGCAGAAATCCTATGATAATCTTATGGAAAGTCTGGAACGGGCGAAAGAGACTACACTTCCAAGAGTGATCTACAGTCTTGGGATCGCAAATATCGGTCTGGCTAATGCAAAAGTGATCTGCCGCCATTTTGACAATGATCTGGACAGGATACGTCATGCCAGTCTGGAAGAGGTCAGTGATATTGATACCATCGGGCCGGTCATTGCCGGAAATCTGGTAGCTTATTTTAGGGATGAGGATAATGATCGCCGCCTGGATCATCTGATGAGCTTTCTTCATATTCAGGAGGACAGTCCCAAACAGGAACAGATCTTTGAAGGAATGAATTTTGTGATCACAGGAAGTCTGGTGCACTTTGGAAATCGAAGTGAGGCCAAAGAGCTGATCGAATCCCTGGGAGGCAAGGTTACCGGTTCAGTTACCAAAAAGACCAATTATCTGATCAATAACGACATCCAGTCCAATTCATCCAAAAACAAAAAGGCAAGAGAACTGGGGATTCCGATCCTTTCAGAAGAAGATTTTCGGAAACTTGCCGGAGTGCAGTAAAGGCCGTACAGACTGGAGATACTTTTTATCTGAAGAAAAAAGCCGAGCGGCTCCTTTATAAGAGACGCTTCATATATAAGGAGGGCAAACAATGCCGATCAAAACACAGGGGGATCTTCCGGTAAAGGAGATCCTGGAGAGAGAAAATATATTTGTAATGGACGAAAAACGTGCCATGCACCAGGATATCCGTCCGATCCATATTCTGATCCTGAATCTGATGCCGCTGAAAGAAGAAACAGAGCTGCAGCTTCTGCGTTCTCTTTCCAATACACCGCTGCAGGTGGATGTGACATTTATGGCTGTGGAGAGCCATGAAGCCAAGAATACATCTCTCAGCCATCTGAACAAGTTTTATGAAACATTCACCGATATAAAGAAACGTAAATTTGATGGAATGATCATCACAGGAGCACCGGTGGAGCAGATGCCTTTTGAGGAAGTGGATTACTGGAATGAGCTGACTGAGATTATGGATTGGACTGAGAAGCATGTGACTTCCACGATCTTTCTCTGTTGGGCAGCGCAGGCCAGTCTTTATCATTTTTATGGCCTGGAGAAAAAACCTCTGGATAAGAAAATGTTCGGACTTTTCCAGCACAGGGTACTGAACCGTAAGATCCCGCTGGTCCGGGGCTTTGATGATGTATTTCTTGCGCCGCATTCCAGACACACAGAAGTTCCTATTGCAGATATCCATGCATGCAAAGACCTTACGGTCCTGGCGGAAAGCGAAGAGGCTGGTCTGTTCCTTGCAATGGCAGAGGGAGGACGTAAAATCTTTGTTATGGGACATCCGGAATACGACCGCGTGACTTTGGATGGCGAATATAAAAGAGACCTTGCCAAGGGTCTGCCTATTGAAATCCCGAAGAACTATTACAAAGATGACGATCCAAACAACAAACCACTCCTCACCTGGAGGGCCCATGCCAACAACCTGTATACGAACTGGTTGAATTATTACGTATACCAGAGTACTCCGTATGACCTGTACGGGACACCGGATTTCAGGGAAATTTAAGGAATATGAAATAAGTATTAGCATAAGCTCATAAATCGTAGACAAAGCTATGATTTATGGGCTTATTTTAGATTGCTACTTACGAAGGTCTTTCCTAAAAAACATTCCTACAAAATGTAGGAATAAATGCAATGTTTATGGTATGAAATGCGGCTGGTTTTTTGCATTTATTTTGATACAATCATTATATGAAAGACATGGAACTGAAATAAGAATTCCTGGTTACTGTTCATTGGTAATATTCTGCGAAGCGTGTTACTGAGAACGGAATGAACAGTAACAATTCTTGATGCAGGCCAGAATATGTTAACGGGAGGATAAATAATATGATAATCATAGGTGAAAAAATCAATGGATCCATCCCCTCTGTGGCGGAGGCGATCGCAAACAGAGATGCAGAATTCATCAAGCAGCGGGCACTTGCTCAGGCAAACTCAGGAGCAAGCTATATCGATTGTTGCGCATCTGTTCCGGAAGCAGAAGAAGTAGAAACCTTGAAATGGATGATCGACTGTATTCAGGAAGTGACAGATCTTCCGATTTCCGTAGACAGTCCCAGCGCAGATGTTCTTACAGAAGCTTACAAATTCTGCAGAAAACCGGGTATATTTAACTCTGTATCCGGTGAAGGGGATAAGATCGATAAGATTTTTCCTCTCATGGCACAGCCTGAAAACAAAGGGTGGCAGGTTATCGCACTTTTAAGCGATGATACAGGTATCCCCAAAAGTGCGGAAGATAGGCTGAAGGTATTTGACAAGATCATGGCAAAAGCGAAAGAGTACGGAATTTCACCGGATCGTATCCATATTGATCCATTGGTTGAGATGCTCTGTACATCTGAAGATGGTATTGCGATGAACGTGGAAGTAATTTCAAATGTCCGTAAACAGTATCCGATGATCCACATTACAGCGGCAATCAGCAACATTTCATTCAATTTGCCGGTACGTAAGCTTATCAATTTCGGATTTTTGGTACTTGCAATGAATGCCGGCCTTGACAGTGCGATCATGGATCCTACAAACAGAGATATGCTTGGACTTGTATATGCAACAGAGGCATTGCTTGGCCTGGATGATTACTGTATGGAATACATCGGAGCATACAGAGAAGGTCTGATCGGACCTGTAAAAAAATAAATAAAACGCATATGCGGAATGCGGATAAAAAATAAAAAGCGGAGGTGTTTGATTATGTCAAAAATCACAGAAGTAGCAGAATTGGTAGAAAAAGGAAAAGCAAAACTTGTAGGTGCAGCTGTACAGTCAGCTCTTGATGAAGGCTGTGAGGCAACAGAGATTCTTAACAGCATGATCGATGCAATGGCTGTTGTAGGTGAAAGATTTAAGAACGGAGAAATCTTTGTTCCGGAAATGCTGGTAGCAGCCCGTGCAATGAAAAAGGGTGTTGAGGTTCTGAAACCGCATCTTGCATCCGGCGCTACAGGAAGTATGGGAAAACTTATCATCGCTACTGTAGCAGGAGATCTTCATGATATCGGAAAGAATCTTGTTGCAATGATGATCGAAAGTGCCGGCTTTGAAGTTATTGATCTCGGTGTTGATGTACCTGCATCGAAGGTTATTGAATGTTACAAAGAAAATCCGGATGTTAAGGTAATTGCACTTTCAGCGCTGCTCACAACTACAATGCCGGCTCTGAAGGATACAGTTGCAGCACTTAATGCGGAAGATTTCAGAAGCAATGTTAAGATCATGGTTGGAGGAGCACCGATCACGAAGGAATTTGCAGATGAGATCGGTGCAGATGGATATTCAGAAGATGCAGCAAGCGCAGCAGTTCTTGCAAAAGCTTTGGCAGCATAAGGGAAAATAAAACGGGCCGCTCTGTATTGTCTGTGCATGGCATAGACGGCAGAGCGGCTTTTGCTTTACAGTGACCATCGGAGGGATGAAAATGTACCGAATAAAATTTATCAGGGAGGAAAAGGAGATCCTGGTGGAACCGGGTACCAGGATCCTTGAGGCGGAAAGAAAAGCAAAGCTGGTTCCTGATGCACCCTGCGGAGGCCGGGGAAAGTGCGGGAAATGTCGTGTTAAAATAGAAGATCACATGGTGCTTGCATGTCAGACGGAAATCCACAGTGACCTTGAAGTAGATACATTGTCCGGATGCCAGGAAGAGGAGATCCTTACAGAAGGAATGCAGAGACCGGTTGCGTTCAGGCCTGATCTGAAACAGAAAAAAGTGATTCTTAAGAAACCGGAGACAGGAGACAACCGCTCTGAATGGGAGCGGCTGACAGAACAGCTGGATGTGGAAAAACCTGTTCTGCCTGATACTGAAATTGCATCGAAGCTTTACGGCTGCAGAAAAAAAGCAGAAGAATGGTATGTGCTCTGTGCAGGAAATGAGATCCTGGATATCAGCAGAGAAGAGAAAAAAATCTGTTTTGCGGCTTTTGATATAGGTACAACGACGGTGGTCGGCTATCTTATGGATGCATTGACCGGGAAGCAGCTGGCTCTCAAGAGCAGAATGAACCCACAGACTCAGTATGGCGCAGATGTGATCATGCGGGCGGATCATGCTCTGGAGCATGGCGTAGAGCAGCTGACCGGCTGCATACGGAATGCGGTTGATGAAATGCTCCAGGAACTGGCAGAGGAAGCAGGAAGAAGCACATTAGATATCTGTCAGGTATCTGTGGTAGGAAATACCTGCATGCATCATCTTTTTCTTGGGATTTCTCCGGCATCGCTGGTCCATGCACCGTATAATCCGGCAATCAGTCAGGGGCTTACACTGAATGCAGAGCAATATGGGCTCCATATCCACAGAAAGGGGCAGCTGCTTATGCTGCCTGATATAGCCGGGTATGTAGGGGCAGATACCTGTGGCTGCATTTTGGCGCTCAGACAGGATCAGCAGAACGAGATCAGCCTTATGATCGATATTGGAACGAACGGGGAGATGGTCCTTGGAAATAAAACGAGATTAGCCTGCTGTTCAACAGCTGCCGGTCCGGCATTTGAAGGTGCAAAGATCGAGTGCGGGATGCGCGGAGGAGCAGGAGCAGTAGATCATGTAGTATACAAAGATGGAAAATGGGAATACACGACTATAGGAAATAAGGCTCCGGCAGGCTTATGCGGTTCAGGTCTGATCGATCTTGTGGCACAGCTGTACCTGGCTGGCTTTATTGATGAAAGTGGTCATCTGGAAAGCGGCCAGGAAAAGGCGGGAGTGTTTGTGCTGGTACCTCCGGAAAAGTCGGGAAATGACAGGGGCGTTTATCTGACACAGAAGGATATCGGAGAGGTGCAGCTGGCAAAAGCGGCTATCGCAGCAGGAATTTTTCTTCTTATGAAAAGACTGGAGATCACAGAAAAGGATATTAAACGGGTCTATCTTGCCGGTGCATTCGGCAATTACATGAATCCGGAAAGTGCGGCGGCGATCGGGATGTTCCCGGCTGAGCTGCTGCCCAGGATACAGCCGGTGGGAAATGCGGCAGGCGAAGGTGCCAGGATCGCACTCCTGAATGAAGAGGAAAGAAAAGAAATGGATCGAACTGTCAAAAATATGGATTTTGTGGAGCTGGCAGCTTCGCCGGAGTTCCAGGACTGTTTTGTGGATGGCTTATGCTTTCCGTAATGCGAGGAGAATGGATATGCTTAATATAAAAGAACTGGAAGAGATGGGAAAAAAGGCAGGATTTTCTTATGTAGCACTTCTGAAGAGCGATTCGATCCAGCTTATGCCGGAGGTAAGGGAAATGTGCAAAAATAATACCTGCCATATGTATGCAAAACGCTGGAGCTGTCCTCCCGGATGCGGAGATCTTGAAGTATGCAGAAAAAAGATAGAAAAGTACAGGGAAGGCATTATTGTCCAGACAGTGGGGAAACTGGAGGATCCTCTGGACGGAGAGACGATGATGGAGACCGAAGCGGTTCATAAACAGAATTTTTATGAATTTGAAAAAGTGCTCAGAGAAAGATGGCCGGGTATGCTCCCCATAGGGGCCGGGTGCTGTACAAAATGTAAAACGTGTACATATCCGGATGCTCCATGCCGTTTCCCCGAACAGGCATTTTCTTCGATGGAAGCCTATGGAATGCTGGTAACACAGGTATGCCAGGCAAATGGTCTGAAATACTATTATGGTCCCTGTACGATCGCCTATACCAGCTGTTATCTTCTTGAATAGAACAGGAGTGAAAAAATGAATGACAGAGAACGGGAGGCATATCTGAACAGGATCGGATATGAGGGTGAATTAAGAACAGATAAAAAATGTCTGGAAAAGATAATGGACCTTCATCTTTGCAGTATTCCCTTTGAAAATCTGGAAGTTTTTGACGAGGGAAGGATTCCTTCTCTGAAGCGGGAAGATATTTATGAGAAGATCATTGTCAGAAAACGAGGTGGATATTGCTTTGAGCTGAATAAATTGTTTTATGAGCTTCTGAAAGCTTTGGATTTCCGTGTGATCCCTGTGGCGGTAAGGATATTGTGGAACCGGGAAGAGCTTCCGCCGGTCCTGCACCGGGCAACCCTTGTTATTTTTGAGGAAGAAAGCTATTACTGTGATGTAGGATACGGAGGTCCCGGACCCAAGAAGCCGGTTCTTATGAAGGATGGTATCCACAGAGAAAAAAACGGATGGTACCGTGTTAACATGAAACCGGGAAATACAAACGAAGAGATTCTTGTTGAACGAAAGAAAGAAGAAAAATATCTGCCAATACTCAGATTTTCACAGACTCCTACAGTAGAAGCAGATTTTGAACTGCTGAATTTCTATTGTGCAAAATCTCCAGATGTATTAATTACCAGAAAAAGAGTGGTGAGCATCTGCAGACCGGAAGGAAGTGTTGCGCTGACCGGGGATGTTCTTACGATCCAGAAGGAAGATGGATCCATTGAAAAGAAAATAAGTGATTCAGAAGAAACCATCAGGCTATGGATGGAACATTATTTCGGATTGGAGTTTTTACAGATATAAACAGAAAAAAGGACCAGGTTGTCAGGTGACAGTCTGGTCCTTTTCCTGCAGAAGAAAGCAGAGCTGCAGAAGAAGCCGGTCTTTCGGATTATCCAGATCAACCTTTGTGAGCTTCTGGATGCGCTCCAGACGGTAGGTCAGGGAACTTCTATGTATAAAAAGCTCACGGGCTGTCTGAAGAGAATTGCGTTCATGCTCCAGATAGACCTTGAGTGTGTGATACAGCTCAGTATTGTTTTTTCGGTCATAGTTCTGCAGTGCATCCAGCCGTGAAGAGACCAGAAGCTCGGGACTGATCTGATGGCTGATCTGGGAAAGCATATATTCCAGAAGATAAGCATCAAAATGATAGCACCAGGCCATGCTCTGACTTTTTTTGCCCAGGCGCAAGGCGGAAACAGCCTGAATATATCCCTGAGGGATCAGGAGAAAATCACGAAATTCAGAGCTTACTCCCATTTTAAAAAGCCCTTCGCGCAGGATGATCGCAAGTGAACTGATAACATCGGAAGATACAGAGTGCTTAAAGGACAGATTAACGATCACAACGATTCCCTGCTGATAGGTAAAAGCCAGACCTTCCGGGATCTGGGCTTCAATGTGTCCCAGTGTGGCGATGGAAGAGTGCATGCGGTCATCCTGCTGCTGGGTTTCCAGACGAAGTACAAGATACCGGTCATGGCGATTCCAGTTCAGATACTGGATCTGATCGGTAACTGCCTGTAGTTCTGTGAGCTTTCCGGAAAGATACTCCGTGAAAAACTGCCGGGAGTCATTTCCCATTGAAATTTGGAACAGATTGTGCCGACGGATGCACAGCTCGATAAAGGAGCCAAGATACTCAAGAGCAGAAAAATGTCCGGGCTGTATCTCCGTCTGGAGCTCATCCACACAAAGCCGGCCCTGATAATTGCCGCTGACCCAGAGATTCATGTAGAGGATACGGTAACCGCGGAGCTCTTCGGAATAAATATTGGCGCCGTGGGTGATAAGTGTGCGCTGGTATTCGGCGTCAAGCTTGAAATCCTGAATCAGGCTTAAAGGTGCGATGAGTCTTCCTGTACGCTGGTCATGGACCCATTCGGACATACCGGTTACGTGCCGGGGAGAAGAAAGGATATAAAAGTTGGTGTCGTGGGCAAAAACCGGATTATGAAATATATCCAGACTGGCTTCCAGCATCTCATTCAGCGGATCGATACTTCCAAGTGCAAGCTGGAGTTTACTGTCCCAGTCAGAATATCTGTCAAAGGTCTGCTGTATTTGGTTGAAGACCTCAGAAAAAGAAAGGGTTCCCTTAATGTGAAGGATCCTGCAGCTTTCGGAAAAGCAGGAAAGATCACCGGAGCCCACCACTACAAATGCGATGTTCTGGTATCGCAGGAAGCTTTCGGAAAGAGAATTGCCGAAGACAAGATAAAGGTAGCATGGCTTCAGCAGGGCTCCTGCCTGATATATGCGAAGACCATCCAGCGTCAGGGGGTCTTCACGGCAGAGGATGGAAACATCCTCTTTTTTCTCCGCAAAATCGTCAGCAATGATCTGGAGATTAAGATGGAAGCCTGTATGCGGGCTATTCACGAAATGCTCTCTTTTGTTCAAAATATTTCCTCCAATTCATAAAAGCCTTGTATTTATAGGAAATTATAACATATTAGACGGAAAATAAAAAGAAAACAGAGAGGGAATTATTTGTGCATATTTACAATAATAACTGTACAAAAAGTATGAAGCATTGGAGAAAGAATGAAGAAGTGTGCGGATTTACGAACAAGAAAAAAACAACTATACTGTAATCATCAAAGGTAACGTGAAGTTGTGGAAATGGCCGGCCCCACAAAAAACAGCGAAGGGGGAAAGAAAATGAGTAAAAATGAAATACCGAAACAAGATCCGAAACAGAAAAAGGGTCTTACAAATGCCCTGAAATATTTCTTTGGTGTTGGTGATGCCGGATTTGTTCTTATGAGTAATATCGAGACATTTTACTTTATGACATTTCTGACGGATCTGGCTGGTTTTGCAGCTGGTGTAGCTGGTGTGATCAATTCCGTATTTACCATTGTTGATGCATGTCTGTCCTGGCTTTACGGAGGAATCATCAATGGCACAAAAGCAAAGAAATGGGGGCGTTATCGTTCCTGGCTGATCATGGTTCCGTGGATGGTGCCGTTTCTGTACGCATTCATGTTCATACGTGTCAGTGATAATGAATGGCTTTCGGCAGTGGTGATCATTGCCGCATCCATCGCATCTCATGTGGCATGGAATTTTAGCTATGTTGCCAATGCAACCCTGATCAGTGTTGTTGGTAAAACACCGGAAGACAAAGCAACGCTTGCATCCTCCAGGGCAACCTGGAATAACATAGGCGGTCTGTTGTTTTCCTATATGGGTCTTCCATTTGCAACACTTCTTGCCGGATATGTCGGTGAGAAAAATAAATTTGCAGCAGCAGCTTTCTGCCTGGGTATTCTGATGGTCGTAACCTATTTCGCCCATTTCAAGATGACGGAAGGCTATGAAGAGATTGAAACGGAAACCGCAGGAAAGAAAAATGACAAAACAAAGATCACGATCAGAGAGATGTTTGCTTCCCTGTTTCAGAATCCGCCTCTTATGGTCCTGATGCTGGCAGACCTTGCAAAATGGTGTGTGAAATTTGTAACAGCAGCATCTGCTATTTACTATTTCAGGGATGCAATGGGAAATCCGGGACTGATGACCACTTATCTTCTCTGCGTTGCCATCGGTGCCATCATCGGAGCTTTTTCCATGAGATACATTGCAAAAGCAATATCGTCCCGTACAACTATGATCATCGCTTATGCAGGAATGGCAGTATCACTGTTCCTTGTATATATTTTCTATGGAAATGCAATGACAGTGATCGCTCTTATGACACTTGCCCAGTTCTTCTATGGTATGGCTTTTGCAGCTTCACCTGCACTTTATGCGGACACTGTAGTGTATGCAACATGGAAGAGCGGAAAAGATGCATCCGGATGGATCATGGGATTACAGAATCTTCCGCTGAAGATTGCCGTATTCTTAAGAGGAACGATCCTCAGCGCCTGTCTTGTGGCGGTAGGCTGGAAATCTGGAGTTGTTCTTGAGGGAACGGCCCGTCAGGGAATGACGATTTCCTTTGCACTTGTTCCGGCTATTTTCTGTCTGGCAGGTCTTCTGCTTCTGGTGTTTGGATTTAAGATCACAAAGGAAAAGGTTCTTCAGTATCAGGCTGAGATTGACGCAAGATCATAAAGATAAGTGATCGGGTATTTTGAAAGATCACAGGATAATAAAGGAGGAAGCATTATGTTGAAAGCATCGGAGATTTTACTTGAAACGATAAAAAAGGACGGCAGGCCAGAACGACTTCTGAGACAGTATGAGGGTGCGACCTTTTACCCGCCGAACCCGGCAAATAATTATGTGCGTGGAAACCGTCACCGTGGTATGGAGCCTATGAAGGATCTTTTCGGAACTGAGATCCTCTGGCCCCAGGAACAGCTGGCTGCAATGCCACATGTAACAGAGGACAACAAGGTCATTGATGATATCACAGAATGGAAAGAGCAGCTGGTGATACCGGATATTGTCGGTCAGTGCTCGGATCCGGCTTTATGGGAACCATTTAAACAGAAGGCACAGGAGATAAAGGATTCAGGAAGCCTTTTCATGGCATTTATGCCTACAGGTGTTTTTGAGAGGCTTCACTTCCTGATGGGATTTGAGGATATGCTGGTGAACTTCCTTCTTGAGCCGGAGGATATGATGGATCTCTGCAATGCCATTGGGGAGTACCGTTTCCAGCTTACAAAGCTGATCGTTGATAATCTCCACCCGGATATCATCCTTTCCCATGATGACTGGGGTTCCAAGCAGTCCCTGTTCATCAGTCCGGACACATGGAGAGAATTTATCAAACCACAGTATGAAAGATCCTATAAATATATGAAAGACCATGGAGTGATCATCATGCATCACGCAGATTCCTTCATGGAACCGATCATAGAGGATATGGTTGATCTTGGGATTGACATCTGGCAGGGAACACTTCCGCAGAATGATATTCCGAAGCTCCAGAAACAGCTGAACGGAAGAATGACACTTATGGGCGGAATCGATGCTTCGATCGTAGATCGTGTGGATTCCACAGAAGAAGAGATCCGTAAGGAGGTCAGAAGAGCATGTGAGGAGTATGCACCACATGGACATTTCATTCCATGTATTACCTATGGAGGTCCCGGTTGTCTGTTCCCTCATGTAGATTCAATTATTGATGACGAGATTGAAAAATATAATAAAGAGGTATATGGAATTTAACCGAATGCGGGATGCGGATATCCGCTTGAACTGATAAAAACTGTTCTGCAATTCAATACAGGATTGCAGAACAGTTTTTTTGCTTGTATATTCTGATGTTTTTTGATAAAATTTGCTACATGTGTTATTTTTTGTAAAAAACAAATTTATGATAAATCTCCTAATGATGTGAGAAATAATTATTATCTGTACAGTAAGGGCAATGTGATCTATACAGGAGCCGGGCATTCTGCAGTGACCGGCGATGATGAGATCAGGCTTTTTATCAATGCGATCGTGGCAGCGGCCAATGTCACAGCCGTACAGCCGGAGGTAAGCTTTGTAAATACTCTTGATCCTTCTGCCCGGACGGAATCGGTTCATTATTATATGACAGACCAGAGTACCTGGACAACTGGGGAGGCAAATACGCTGGAGACAAATGCAGACCTGAACATCAATGTAAAGGATTATAATATGGTCAGCGCAGATCTGGATCAGGATGCTCTGAAGGATCAGGAGATGGTCCTGAAATTTTATATCGAAGATGAAAACGGACAGCTTCCGGATAACAGCATTCAGAATACCCTTCCGTCTGAACTCAGGAACAGGAAGCTTACAGATATCACAGAAAAAATCGGAAGCCTGATCCCCTATGGGAAAGAGAATGAGCTGTTATATTGCAGTGCAGATGGAAAATTCCATAATGTTCAGAACACTGCCTACAGTCTTACAGTTCCGGGGATCGAGACATATCTGAGAAAGACGGAGGAGGACGGTACACAGGATTACCGCAAAAGCTGCAAAGTCTGGGCTCAGGTTTCCAGCACGGTTTATCTTTACGGAGAACCGAAGACAAGTACCGTCTGGGCATCTATTGATCTGAAGCAGCGGCAGCTTTTTGATCTGGATTAAATTTACATAATCTTTATTTGATTATTTGAAAAAACAGTGCTATAGTAAAGTTGGTTCCGGTAAACGGATGATTTATGGATTCCAGAAGAGGACCGGGCGGAACCAAATTACTGTTGACCGGTCAGGATCTGGATCAGGAAAGAAGGAAGAGGGAAAAAATTGCGTAAAAAATCACATATACTGTTAGGCAGATACCTGGCTGACCAGATGTCTGAGGTGTACAGTCTCCAGCAGCACAGAAAAGCGTTTTGCCTGGGTAATATCATGCCTGATCTGAAACCATCGTTTCTCACCACCAGACATGAGTTTTTCGGAACATTCGATCACCTCCAGAATAAGATGAGGGCGCTTGTCGAGAAGAACCCGGAGGAAGAGAATGCCAGAGTATACTGGAGAAGATTCGGTGAGGTCATGCATTATATGGCTGATTATTTTACTTTTCCTCATAACAAAACATACAAAGGAAATCTTGCAGCACATAATTCTTATGAAGCTGAGCTGAAAAACCGCCTGAGAGAATGCATCCTCAGCGGCGCAGCAGACAGCCAGCTGGAAGAAGCGAAGCAGTTTGAAAGCTTTGAGGAACTTGTGGAATATATCCGTGAGCGTCATGCATATTATCTGGAAAGCCCGCGGTGCATTGCCGATGACATCCGTTTTATCCTTCGGGTGTGCTATCAGGTTGTACAGGGAATTTTTCAGCTCTGTGTCAGAAAACAGTTTCATATGGGCGGACAGCCGGCAGTGACTGTCTGACAGTATATAAAAAGCCGCAGTGTGTGAGAGCACTGTGGCTTTTTTACGTTATGGTAAACTCTAAAAAATCTTACAAAAATGTGAATAAAAAGTGAAAAATAGATGAATTGAAGGAGATATCCTACCAGAACAGTTGATTTCACGATTTTCGTATGCTAAAATAAATTGAATTAAACTTTAAGTTATCAAACGGTTTAAGGCAGACCTTTATTATAGGGGAAGTAAAGGGATGTTCAAGGAAAGAAGGGAGCATCTTAATAAATATGAAGAACAAGTACCTGAATAAGTTTTTTTGCATCACGATGTTATCAGCTATGGTACTGGCAATTCCAACCGGAGTAAAAGCCGCCGAGGAAGCAGATAATGTTGTTGCTGAGGAAGGTGTTTCAGGAGACGGGAGTGAGGTAAGTGAACCGGAACCGGAAGTTCCGGCAGAACCGGTGCCGACAGCTGCACCGGAACCGGAAATAACTGCTGCACCTGACCCGGAACCAACTACAGCGCCGGAGCCAACAGATACACCGACACCTGCGCCGACGGAAACACCGGAGCCAACTGCAACACCTGCGCCGACGGGAACACCGGAGCCGACAGCGACACCTGCACCAACGGCAACACCGGAACCGACAGCGACACCTGCACCAACGGCAACGCCGGAGCCAACCGCAACACCTGCACCGACGGCAACACCGGCCCGGGATGACTCTGCAAAGGTACAGGCGGTGATCCGGAAGATCAAAGCACTGGCAGGTAGAACGATCACAGCAGCAGATAAAGCGGAGATAAATAGCGTACGTGCAGCTTATGAGGCACTGTCTAATACAGAAAAGGCCAAGGTTACGAATTATAAGATCCTGACTGAGGCAGAAGCCAAGCTTGCAGCTGTCGACAAGAACGACAGTGATAACAAAAAAGATAACAAAAAAGATGATAGCAGCACGGAAGATAACAAGAATACAGAGATCACAGATGGAAATAACGCCACAGCAACACAGATCGGAGATCCTGTTTATGTGACAAATATGGTATCCAATCTCCATGCGGGCAAGGATTTTTATCTGGATAGTCTTAAGAGCAATTATCATCTGTCCTTCTCTGATGATTTTGCTTCTGTAATGGAAGAGATCGAAAGAGAATATAAAGAGAAGAACAAGCTTACCGATACGGAGAATACACTTCTGGTAAGAAACTGGCAGGATATCCTTGCTGTTTATATTTACGAAAAGAGCAAAGCAGGAGCAACGTCATTTACATTGGATGCATCCTGCAAGGATGATCTGGCAAGGATCTTTGCGGAGATGAACCCCATCGTCAGGGACAAGCAGGATATTACCAAGATATCCTACGGAAATCGTAAGATCAACTACTACATCAAGAAGAACAATATTGCAAAGGAAGACAGAAGCGTCCTTAAGAAATATGTGGAAACAGACTGTAAGCTTCTCTGTGCGGTAGTTACCGCATCCAAAGGCTTTGTCCGTGAAAGCGTGGGAGACAATGTTTCTGAGGATCGTGTAGATGTTATCATCGCAGCGTATTCACTGGTTGGTAAGGTCGGATATTTCTGGGGCGGCAAATCTACGGTGATCGGAGAAGATCCAAGTTGGGGCTCCGTTGAGAAGGTATCAGCAGACGGCAGCAGAAGCTCCGGTACGCTCCGTGCATATGGTCTGGACTGCAGCGGCTTTGTTACCTGGGCAGTGATCAATGGATATAAGGATCAGGGAATGCAGGCAGCAGTTGGAGATGGAACCTCTGACCAATGGGAGAAGGCCGGTGTTGTCAGCGAAGCAGATGCACAGCCAGGAGATCTGGTATTCCAGAGAGGACCGGAAGCAGGAAGCAACAACCACGTTGGTATCCTGTGCGGAAAGACGGATTCCGGCGACTGGATTGCAGTACATTGTTCCTCAAGCAAGAATGGTGTAACGGTTGGTGAGGCATACAGTGCAAGCTTCCGTTATATCAGAAAGCCATCCTTCTATCAGGATACAACAGCGGAGGAAAATAAGACCACAGCTACAGAGAATGATGTTCTGACAGAGGAGAGTGCAGAAAAGCTCCTCACGGATGTGGTTAGATCTGATGCACTGAAGGATGCACTGGCATCCGGTGATACTGTTTCCAGTGACCTTCTTGCAGATTTTAAGAATAAGGCTTTGCAGGAGGATGAGGAAGAAGATGAAGTTGAGACGCTGACTCTGGATCAGGAGACCATGGACGATGCAGTGGATACATTTGATGATGATGTAGAAACACTGGAAATGGAAAACTAAGGGACAGCGATTGAAGATAAGGGCAGTCTCCCACGGGAGGCTGCCCTTTCTTACAATCGCTGCTTCAGACATAGGACATGATATTATGAAAAAAAGAAATTTCTGCCCCATGGCAGCCGCAGTGCTTACAGCTGCAGTGATCCTTCAGCCCTTTAGCACTTCGGCAGGGGCACTGGGTCAGATCCGCTCCATAGCAAAGAGCATTATTTCAGGCGAACCAAAGGAAGTAGAGGAACTGCGTCAGATGGAGGTTGCCCAGAGCGAAGAAGGGCATCAGGAATATTATTTCAAACAGCTTACGGAAGAAGAGCAGAGAGTATATCGGGAGCTGCTGAAAGGAATCCGTGCCCGGGAAAAGGAGTTTTATCTGACGATCTCCGATGATGACAGTATTGACAGAAGCTATCATGCAGTATTGAAAGACCACCCGGAGATATTCTGGGTCCACAATCGTGAAAAAATCTACAAAACTACGTATTCAGACAGTGATTACTGCGTTTTTACTCCGGGCTATACTTATACAGACGGCGAGATCGATGAGATACAGACGGCGATGGAGCAGAGCTTTCAGGAGGTCAGAGCCCTGATCCCGGAGGATGCCAGTGACTACGAGAAGGTACGCATTGTTTATACGTATGTTATTGACCATACCCAGTATCAGACCGGGGAGGATGATCAGAGCATAGCAGGTGTTTTCTGGAAAAAATCCGCAGTCTGTGCCGGATATGCAGGAGCTGTCCAGTATCTTCTGGAAAGGCTGGATATTCCCTGTATTTATGTGGACGGAAGCACAAAAGGAAGTACAGAGGGTCATGCATGGGATATTGTAAAAATAGGCCAGGAGTATTATTATGTAGATGCTACCAATGGGGATCAGCCGGATTTTTTAAATGGAGATGCCGCACAGCTGGAAGAACATAAGACGATCATTTACGATTATCTCTGCCCTTTCCCGGAAGAATATGAAAAAACCTATACACCATCGGAAGAACTGACAGTTCCGGCATGTACTGCGAAGGATCTGGATTTTTATGTGCTGAACCAGGGGTACTTTGAAGATTACAGCTGGCAGGACATATATGATTATTGTAAGATGAGACTGGATAATGGTGCGGCTGTAGTGCGTTTCAAGTTTGGCAGTCAGGAGGCTTTTTCCGAAGCCTGTCAGGAACTGCTGGATGATGGTGTGGTACAGAATGTGGCACAGTATTATATGAAACTTCACGGACTTGGTCAGGTGGAGTATCATTATGGAGTGATGGATAATTTTTATACCATATATTTTATTTTCTGAAACATCTTCGGGAAGATTTCCGGAGGTTTTGGAAAGAGAGGAGTAAGTTATGAATATGGATATGTTGTCAAGAGGATTTGACATACTGCAGAGAGCAGGAGGTATGGAACAGATCAGCCAGCTGATGGTGATCGTATATGGAGTGCTCTGCGTTTTCGGGCTTTTGAACTGTATCCTGGGATATCGTATCCTCCGGTTCTGGATGATGATCTTTGGATTTATCATCGGAGCAGGCGCCGGCTTTGGTGTAACCTATATGTCCGGTGTTCAGGATAAAATGGTGATCGCAGGTGCCATGGCGGGACTGGGGATCGTACTGGCTGTTGTTTCGTTTCTGATCTACAGGGCAGGAATCTTTGTACTGGGATTTGGTATCGGAATAACATTGAGTATCTATCTGGTCCATCCGACCAGTTCTTTTTCTTTTTTCCTGTGCATCCTTATCGGCGTGGGACTGGGAGTACTTGCTATGCGTTATGCGAAAGGAGTGATCATTGTCGGAACCAGTATACTGGGTGGTGTTCTGGCAGGATTATCCATTGCAAAGATCGCAGGGCTGGCGCAGTTTCCATATGGCGTCGGTATGGCAGCGGGAATTGCGATCCTTGGTATGCTGATCCAGTTCGCCATCAACAAAGACCGATACGATGAGGAAGATGACGAAGAAGAGGATGACGACGATGGAACTCTGCCGGAGGAGACCAGGAAGCCGGCAGGAAGGGACCGTAGAGGAAACAGTCGTGAATACACCTCTGACCGTAACAGGGACGATCACAGATATACATACGAAAACCGGGCAAACGATGACCGGGAAAGCCGGGGTGAAAGACGTTCCCGCAGACCATCTGACAGAGAAGGACGCAACTCTGACAGACGAGAAAGAAATTATGCAGACAGCCGAAAAAGATCCGGAAGCGAAAGAAACAGCAAAGGCAGTTCCACTGAAAGAAGAAGCACTTCCGGAACCTCCGGCAGAAACAGAACCTCCGACAGAAATTATGCTTCGGATGACAGAAGAGGCCGCAGATACAGCCAGAGCAGCAGCACCAGGGAACGAAGGAATGCAGGAACGGGAAGCAGATCCCGCTATGCAGATCCGGAGGATCATGAAGACTATGATCGTTTTGATGAGTCGGAAAACAGGGATAGCTATGAAGATTTTGAAAAACTGCAGCAGAAAAGACGCCGGATGGATATTGAAAATATGGCGGATTTTGATGAGCAGGAAGAATATGGAAATTACAGGAATGACCCGGATCTGATGAATGATGAGGATCTGGATGAGCTTGATGAGTGGAAAGACAACTGAGAAAAATCCGAGGAGTGACAGAAATGGGAAAAGAAGCCAAAACAAACGCGATGAGAATGCTGAATCGAAAAAAAGTAAAATATGAAGCAATCGCATATGACTGTGGAGAGTTCATAGATGGGATCCACTGTGCAGACATCGCAGGAGCCCCTCATGATCAGTCCTTTAAGACCCTGGTCATGGAAGGGAAAAGCGGCGGCTACTATGTGTTTGTAGTTCCGATCGAGAAAGAGGTGGACCGTAAGGCAGCCGCAAAGTCTGTAGGCGAAAAAACAGTAGATATGATCCATGTAAAGGATCTTACAAAGATCACGGGCTATATCCGCGGAGGCTGCAGCCCTCTTGGAATGAAAAAAAATTATCCGGTGGTGTTTGACCAGTCTGCCGAAAACTTTGATGAGATCTATGTAAGTGGTGGAAGAGTAGGCCTTACCCTGAAGGTACCGCTTAAAGATCTTCTGGATGTAACACAGGGCAAGCTTGCTCCGATCACCATGGAGTAAGCGCATATAAAACAGATAAAAAAACTCCCCTGACTGCCTGTAAAAGGCGGAAGCAGGGGAGATTTTTTGTTACAGAAGCATGGGATTTAGTTATCCTGTGCGTCCTCTTCGTTAACCTGGAATACGTGACGCTTCTTGGCCATTTCGTCGCTGGCAAGATACTCGTCGTAAGTGGTGATCTTGTCTACCAGCTTGCCGTTAGGAAGGATCTCCATGATGCGGTTTGCAGTTGTCTGTACAAACTGGTGATCGTGTGAGGTGAAAAGGATCACTCCCGGGAATTTGATCAGTCCGTTGTTCAGTGCTGTGATAGACTCCATATCCAGATGGTTGGTTGGCTCATCCAGGATCAGGATATTGGCACCGGAGATCATCATCTTGGAAAGAAGACAGCGAACTTTTTCACCACCGGAAAGAACGCGGACACGTTTTACACCATCCTCACCAGGGAAAAGCATACGGCCAAGGAATCCACGGACGTAGGTTGCGTCCTTGATCTCGGAGTACTGTGTCAGCCAGTCGGTGATAGTAAGGTCATTATCGAATTCCTGTGTGTTATCCTTCGGGAAATATGCCTGGGAAGTGGTAACGCCCCATTTGTAATTTCCTTCATCCGGCTCCATTTCACCTGTAAGGATCTTGAAGAAGGTTGTGATGGCCTGCTCGTTGGCGCCCACAAAGGCAACCTTATCTTCACGACCAAGAGTGAAGGAAATGTTGTCCAGAACCTTTACTCCATCAATGGTCTTGGACAGATTTTCCACCATGAGGACCTCGTTTCCGATCTCACGGTTCGGGCGGAAGTCGATGTATGGATATTTACGGCTGGAAGGACGCATGTCATCCAGCTGGATCTTTTCCAGGGCACGCTTTCTGGAAGTCGCCTGCTTGGATTTGGAAGCATTGGCGCTGAAACGGGAGATGAACTCCTGGAGCTCTTTGATCTTCTCCTCTTTCTTTTTGTTGGCCTCTTTCATCTGCTTGATCAGAAGCTGGCTGGATTCAAACCAGAAGTCGTAGTTTCCGGCATAAAGCTGGATCTTGCCATAATCGATATCAGCAGTATGTGTGCAGACCTTGTTCAGGAAATAACGGTCATGGGATACTACGATAACTGTATTGTCAAAATTGATCAGGAACTCCTCCAGCCATTCGATAGCAGGAAGATCCAGGTGGTTGGTCGGCTCATCAAGAAGAAGGATATCAGGATTTCCGAAAAGAGCCTGTGCAAGAAGAACCTTGACTTTCATACTACCGGTAAGGTCTGCCATCTGTGTATAGTGGAACTCGGTGTCGACTCCGAGACCGTTGAGAAGAGTAGCAGCATCGGACTCTGCTTCCCATCCGTTCATTTCTGCAAACTCACCCTCAAGCTCGCTGGCACGGATGCCATCTTCGTCTGTGAAATCTTCCTTTGCGTAAATGGCTTCTTTCTCTTTCATGATCTGATAGAGTCTTTCATTACCCATGATGACAGTATCCAGAACCGGATAAGCATCATATTTGAAGTGATCCTGCTGCAGGAAAGAAAGTCTCTGACCGGGGGTGATCACAATGTCGCCCTTGGTAGGCTCAAGCTGACCGGAAAGGATTTTGAGGAATGTAGATTTTCCTGCGCCGTTGGCGCCGATCAATCCATAACAGTTACCCTCTGTAAATTTGATGTTAACGTCTTCAAACAGCGCTTTTTTTCCAACGCGCAGTGTGATGTTATTTGCTGAAATCATATCATACCTCTTTTTTCATTAAATAAATATCGTTTCAATTACATACGAAAGCATTACAATCGTTTCCTATTGTACCGTAAACTGAAAAATTTGCAAGCTGTATTTTCCTTTTTTCGGCTAAATAAAGGAAAAACAGGGGATTACTATGAATCACAGGAAAATAATAACCTTTTATTATATAAAAAAATGGGTTATACTGTCGTATGTGGTAATGAAGTATTCCGGGGATATGGATATCCGGCTCTCTGGCACATCAGAAACACCCAGGAACGTGGCAGATCGGATGGAATGCGGAAACTATCATAAATCAGCAGCTTAGTTGAACAGAAGAGAGGTTAAAAATGTTTATCACCAGAGAAAGCGATTATGCGATGCGGGTTATCCGCGCATTGATGTGGAAGCCGCGTTTGAGCGTCAGCGAGATCTGTGAGAGGGAATCGATCACAGCACCCTTTGCATACAAGATACTGAAGAAGCTTCAGAATGCAGGGCTCGTGGAAGGATACCGCGGAGTTCATGGCGGTTACGCGCTGAAGAGAGATCCGGAAGAACTGTCATTATATGAGATATACAGTGCGATCGATCCGGATATGTCCATCATTGAGTGCCTGAACGGCACATATCAGTGTCCAAGGAACGGACAGGACGGAGTTCCCTGCCATGCACATGATGAGCTTCAGGAGATCCAGGATCAGCTGTGGACAATGCTCCGTCGGAAATCCATGAAGGATCTTTTCGGAAAAGAGGAGAAGTGATTCCCGGATGTGAGTTGGGATAAGCGTATGAGATGATAAGGAGAGCAGTTTGGAGAGGAAAAATTCCGAACAGCTCTTTTTTATTTGTGAAAAAGATAACGGCGTTTGTACAGGATAATATACAAAAAACAATGAAAGAAAATGGACATAACTGGGAATCTATGATATAATAACCAATGGAATTTTAGGCCTTCATAAGCCTAAATAATATATTTTTTAACAAACCTTTAAGGAGGAAAAAACAATGGCAAGAAAGATGAAAACCATGGATGGTAACCATGCAGCCGCTCATGCATCATACGCTTTTTCTGATGTAGCTGCTATTTACCCGATTACCCCTTCATCTGTAATGGCTGAGGCTACAGACGAGTGGGCAACTCAGGGAAGAAAGAACATCTTTGGACAGGAAGTACAGGTTACAGAGATGCAGTCTGAGGCAGGTGCAGCAGGTGCCGTTCACGGTTCTCTGGCAGCAGGTGCCCTGACTACAACCTACACAGCTTCCCAGGGTCTTCTGCTTATGATCCCGAACCTTTACAAGATCGCTGGTGAGCAGCTTCCGGGAGTTATCAACGTATCTGCCCGTGCACTTGCTTCCCACGCACTTTGTATTTTCGGTGACCATTCCGACGTTATGGCCTGTCGTCAGACTGGATGTGCAATGCTTTGTGAGTCTTCTGTACAGGAGGTTATGGACCTTACACCGGTTGCTCATCTTGCAGCAATCAAAGGAAAAGTTCCATTCATCAACTTCTTCGACGGATTCCGTACATCTCATGAGATCCAGAAGATCGAGACATGGGACTATGAAGATCTGAAAGATATGGCAGATATGGACGCAATCGCAGAGTTCCGTAACCGTGCTCTGAACCCGAACCATCCATGTCAGAGAGGTTCCGCTCAGAACCCGGATATCTTCTTCCAGGCAAGAGAGGCATGTAATCCATATTATGACGCTCTTCCGGCAGTTGTTCAGGAGTACATGGACAAAGTTAACGAGAAGATCGGAACAGACTACAAACTGTTCAACTACTACGGAGCTGCTGACGCTGAGCACATCATCGTAGCTATGGGTTCCGTAAACGATACCATCGAGGAGACCATCGATTACCTTATGGCAGCTGGCAAGAAAGTCGGTGTTGTTAAAGTTCGTCTTTACAGACCATTCTGTGCACAGGCTCTTATCGATGCAATCCCGGATACAGTTAAGCAGATCTCTGTTCTTGACAGAACAAAAGAGCCAGGAGCTCTTGGCGAGCCTCTGTATCTTGATGTTGTTGCAGCTCTTCGCGACAGCAAGTTCAGCGATGTTAAGATCTTTACAGGACGTTACGGACTTGGTTCCAAAGATACAACACCTGCACAGATCGTAGCAGTATATGAGAACACTGAGAAAGAGAAATTCACAATCGGTATCGTTGATGATGTTACAAACCTTTCTCTTGAGACAGGCGCACCACTTGTTACAACACCAGAGGGAACAACAAACTGCAAGTTCTGGGGACTTGGAGCTGATGGTACTGTAGGTGCTAACAAGAACTCCATCAAGATCATCGGTGATAACACAGACATGTACGCTCAGGCTTACTTCGATTATGACTCCAAGAAGTCCGGCGGTGTTACAATGTCTCACCTTCGTTTCGGTAAGAAACCGATCAAATCCACATACCTGATCCACAAAGCAAACTTCGTTGCATGTCATAATCCGTCCTATGTTAACAAATATAACATGGTACAGGAGCTTGTTGACGGAGGTACATTCCTTCTGAACTGTGCTTGGGATATGGAAGGACTTGAGAAACATCTTCCAGGACAGGTTAAAGCTTTCATCGCTAACCACAATATCAAATTCTACACCATCGATGGTGTTAAGATTGGTATTGAGACTGGCATGGGACCAACACGTATCAACACAATCCTTCAGTCCGCATTCTTCAAACTTACAGGAATCATTCCTGAGGAGCAGGCTATCGAGCTTATGAAAGCTGCTGCTAAAGCTACTTACGGACGTAAAGGTGATGACGTTGTTAAGAAGAACTGGGCAGCTATCGATGCCGGTGCTAAACAGATCGTAGAGGTTCAGGTTCCGGAGAGCTGGAAGAACGCTGAGGACGAGGGACTCTTCATGTCTCACGCATCCCACGGTGCTCAGGAAGCTCAGGACTTCGTAAACAACATCCAGTGCAAGATCAATGCTCAGGAAGGTAACAGCCTCCCAGTATCTGCATTCAAGGATTATGTAGATGGTACAACACCATCCGGAACAGCTGCATATGAGAAACGTGGTATCGCAGTTAACGTTCCTGTATGGGTTCCGGACAACTGTATCCAGTGTAACCGCTGTGCATATGTCTGCCCGCATGCTGCAATCCGTCCGGTTGCTATGACAGCAGATGAGACAGCTAACGCTCCAGAGGGAATCAAGACACTTCCTCTTACAGGAATGAAAGACTATACATTCACAATGACTGTATCCGCTCTTGACTGTACAGGATGTGGTTCCTGCGCAAATGTCTGCCCAGGAAAGAAAGGCAACAAAGCTCTTGAGATGGCTCCGCTTGAAGCTAACACAGAAGAGCAGAAATTCTTCGATTACGGTGTAACACTTCCTCAGAAGGAAGACGTTATCGCTAAATATAAAGAGACAACTGTAAAAGGCAGCCAGTTCAAACAGCCACTCCTTGAGTTCTCCGGCGCTTGTGCAGGTTGTGGTGAGACACCATACGCTAAGCTGATCACACAGCTCTTTGGTGACAGAATGTACATTGCAAATGCTACAGGATGTTCCTCTATCTGGGGTAACTCTTCACCATCTACACCATACACAACAAACGCTAAGGGACAGGGACCTGCATGGTCAAACTCTCTGTTCGAGGATAACGCAGAGTTCGGTTATGGTATGCTTCTTGCACAGCGTGCGATCCGTGGCGGTCTGAAAGAGAAGATCGAAGACCTTGTAGCTAACGGAACAAACGAGGATGTTAAGGCAGCTGGTCAGGAATGGCTGGATACTTATGCTGTAGGCGCAACAAATGGTGCAGCTACAGAGAAACTCGTTGCAGCTCTTGAGGCTTGCGGATGTGACAAGGCTAACGAGATCCTTGCACAGAAAGACTTCCTCTCCAAGAAATCCCAGTGGATCTTCGGTGGTGACGGATGGGCTTACGATATCGGATTCGGTGGTGTTGACCACGTTCTTGCAAGCGGACGTGACATCAACGTTATGGTATTCGATACAGAGGTTTACTCCAACACAGGCGGACAGTCTTCCAAATCTACACCGACAGGTGCGATCGCTCAGTTCGCAGCAGGCGGAAAAGAGACTAAGAAGAAAGATATGGCATCTATCGCAATGAGCTATGGCTATGTATATGTAGCACAGATCTCCATGGGTGCTGACTTCAACCAGACTGTAAAAGCAATCGCAGAGGCAGAGGCATATCCGGGACCATCCCTGATCATCGCTTACGCTCCATGTATCAACCATGGTATCAAGAAAGGTATGAGCAAAGCTCAGACAGAGGAAGAGCTGGCAGTTAAGTGCGGATACTGGCACAACTTCAGATTCAACCCGGCTGCTGAGAACAAGTTCAGCCTTGATTCCAAGACACCGGATATGGAGAACTATATGGACTTCCTGAACGGTGAGGTTCGTTACAATTCTCTGCAGCGTCAGAATCCTGAGAAAGCTGCAAGACTGTTTGCTAAGAACGAGTCTGAGGCTCAGGCTAGATATGAGTATCTGCAGAAACTTATCACTCTTTACGGAGCAGATAAGAAAGAAGACTAATTATTGATCAATAGTTACTGTTTATACAGTGTGCTTGCTGATTAAGCATTAGGTGACAGGCCTGCGGTGTTTAGCGCACCGCAGGCCTTTTTTCATATACAGGAGAGACATATATGAAGAGAATTTTTTCGAAGGAGAAATCCCGGAAAGAGAAAAAAGCAGATTTTTATATTCTGTATACGATTGTTTTTGCGGCGATCTCGCTGTTTATTTACAGTTGTTTTTATTTCAATGGAAAATCCCTGATCTGGAGTCATGACGGTGTTCCGCAGCACATCAATGCATTGGCCTATTATGGAAAATATCTGCGGAATGTTCTGCAGACGCTGGTGACGGAGCATAAGCTTTCCCTTCCTATGTGGGATATGCATATCGGATACGGTTCCGATATCCTTACAACACTTCATTATTATGCGATCGGTGATCCGCTGACCTTACTGTCCGTTTTTGTACCGGAAAAAGACACAGAGATCTTATATGAGATTCTGATCTTTCTCCGCATTTATCTGGCGGGTATCACATTCAGCATTTACTGCTTTTACCGCAAGAATCCCAAACAGGCCACATTTCTTGGAAGCCTTGTTTATATTTTTGCAGGATGGACCATTTATGCGTCCATGAAGCACCCATATTTTTCCAATCCCATGATCTATCTGCCGCTGGTCCTTATGGGAATTGAAAAGATTTACAAAAAAGAAAAGCCATACCTTTTTATCTGTGCGACGGCTGTAGCGGCAATGTCTAATTTTTATTTCTTTTATATGATCAGTATCTTTATGGTGCTGTATGCAGCTTTCCGGTATTTTGGAATATTCCGCAAGCGTTCAGTAAAAGATGTATTTCAGTGGTTCCTAAAATTTGCTGGCTTTTATCTGGTCGCACTTATGATCGCTGCACTGATCTTTTTACCTGTGGTCATGACTCTGTTTGGAACAGAGCGCTTTCAGGCGCAGAATTATGTGCCGCTGTTATATGACCGCATTTACTACGAAAAATATCTCGGCTGCCTGATCGGCGAAAATATGATCCAGTGGGGAGTTGCTGGATATTCCGCAGTCGCAATGGCAGGCGTGTTTGTGATCTTTTCCAAAAAGAAAAAATATACGGGACTGAAGCTGGGCTTTGTGCTTCTGAACCTGTTTTTGCTGATCCCCTTTGCTGGTCATGTACTGAATGGATTTTCATACGTGTCCAACCGATGGATCTGGGCATATGGAATGCTGATCGCATATATCCTGGTACAGGCATATCCGGAACTGTTTACTCTGGGCATCAGGGAAAAACGACGGATATTTGTAATGTTGCTGATATATTGCGTGTTGGCACTGTTTTCAGAATCCGCCCGCACGGAACGCAATATCATGGCACTGATGATGCTGGTCCTGGCTGTGTTTACAGTGGTTTCCTACGGAAACGTATTTACACAGGGAAAATATCTCTGTGGAATGATCGTGGCCGTGCTTGTGACAAGCATCCTTCTGAATGTTTCATACCAGTATTCTTACGAAAAAGATTATCTGTCAGAATTTGAGGAAAAGGACCAGGCGCTGGAGAAGCTTCAGTCCGGACCGGACAAAGCAATCCGGTCAATGGACGATTCAGCGGTTACCAGATATGACCAGTACAAAACGGGCTCTTATGTAAACACTGCAATGTATATGGGAACCAACAGTACTTCCTATTATTTCAGTGTGGCCAATGGAAATATCAGCCGTTTCTTTGATGAGATGTATCTGAATACCCCCTGGGATTATCATTACAGCAGCCTGGACGGACGGAGTATCCTGGATCGTCTTGCCTCGGTGAAATATTTTGCCATCAAAAAAAGCGGATATGGGTATCTGCCATACGGCTATGACAGTGAAGCAGCAGTCACAAAAAAATACAGGATCTACGAAGACGAGGATTCCCTTCCTCTTGGTTATACCTATGATTCCTGGATCCCCAGAGAAAACTATGAAAAGCTTTCCGTGACCGAAAAGCAGCAGGCACTCCTGCAGGGGGCAGTCCTTGAGGACAGCAGTCTTTCTGAGACAGACCTCATCTTTGACGATAAGAAAGCAGATTTTACACTGGAAGCAGGAAAAGGCTGTAAGATAAAAGACGGAAAGATCATTGTGGCTAAAGAAGGAGCAACCGTACAGATCGGATATCAGGGAGAGCCGGAGGCAGAGGTTTATCTTGTGGCAAAAAATCTGGATTTTAATGCCTATTCTCCACGTGCAGTGGTCAGTGATAAAAAATGGGATTCCATGACAGAATATGAGAAGAATACTGTGCGCTATGAAGATAATAACTGGCGCTACTGGAAAGAAAGCAAGGAATCAGCAGTGGATGTTTCGCTGGGCTCCGTGGACAAGACTATCCGGATCTTTACAGATAAATACAACGGCTACAGCGGAAGACATAATTTTCTTCTGAATATGGGATATAAAAACTATTCTGCAGGAACTATGACACTGACATTCTCCATGCCGGGAGAATATACCTTTGATGATCTGTATGTGGTATGTCAGCCCATGGCTTCTGTTGAAGAACAGACAGAAGAGCTTGGAAAAGAAAGTCTTCAGAATATCAAAACGGAGACAAATTGCATTCGTGGAGATATCACAACCACTTCCGATAAGATCCTGGTATTTTCCATTCCATACAGCGCAGGCTTTACCGCCTATGTAGATGGAGAAAAAACAGAACTTGTGCAGGCAAACAGTATGTATATGGGGCTGGAATTAAAAAAAGGCAGGTATACGATCGCACTCAGATATTGTACACCGTATATTGTGCCCGGAATGATACTGACGGTGATCGGCCTGATCCTGTTTGCCGGGATCGTGATATCTTACCGGCGCCAAGGAAAACAAAAAGAAAGGGGAAAACAGGAGAAATGAGCCGATTATCGGTAGTTTTGCCTGCCTGTAATGAGGAACCGATGGTGGAGAAAACCTGCCGGACTCTCAGAGAGCTCCTGGGGCAGGCCGGGATCCGTTATGAACTGGTCCTGGTAGATGATGGTTCCTCTGACGGGACCTGGGCAGCCATAGAAAAAGTATCTAGGGAAGATAAAAATGTGACAGGTGTGCATTTTTCCAGAAATTTCGGGAAAGAAGCAGCAATTGTGGCCGGCCTTGCACAGGCATGCGGAGATGCGGTGGCAGTGATGGACTGTGACCTGCAGCATCCGCCGGAAATCCTTTTGGAAATGTACCGGCTCTGGGAGCAGGGCTACGAGGTTGTGGAGGGCATCAAGAAAAACCGGGGAAAAGAAACTCTTTTTCACAGAAAAAGTGCCGGATTTTTCTATCGGATCATGTCCCGTGCCACCGGCTTTGATATGGAAAACGCTTCCGACTTCAAGCTGCTGGACAGGAAAGCGGTGGAGAGTGTTCTCGCCATGCCTGAGCGCAGCATGTTTTTCCGGGCGGCATCATCCTGGATAGGCTTCAAAAGCATCTCCGTACCTTTTGAGGTGCAGGAGCGTGAGGCCGGAGAATCCAAATGGTCTGCAGGAACGCTGATCAGCTATGCGTTTCGGAATATCGTGGCATTTACAACACTTCCGCTGCAGTTTGTAACAGCCGGTGCTGTGGGCTGCTTTGGGTGCTCCCTGCTCCTTCTGGTCTATTCTCTAGTCCGGTATTTTTCCGGGCATGCGGTGGAAGGCTATACCACACTTCTGATCGTGATGCTTTTTATTGGAAGTGCTGTGATGATGAGCCTTGGGATCATCGGATATTATATCGCCAGGATCTATGAGGAAGTAAAACGTCGTCCAAGATATATCGTATCAAAGATCATACGAGGAGGAGATACCAATGAAAAAGTGGATCCTTAAATTCTATGAAAATGATGTGATCCGTTATATTTTCTGGGGTGGTTGTACGACTCTCGTAAATCTGTTAAGCTTTTATATCATGAGGGCAATGGGAATCCCGCTGATGAGTGCCAACATCATATCGATCATCCTGGCGATCCTGTTTGCCTATGTTGTGAATTCCAGATTTGTATTTCATGACCGCTGTGAAACATGGAGGGATCATATACGGCCCTTTCTGAAATTTATAAGTGCCCGTCTGGTGACCATGGTCATTGAGGTAGGTGGCGTATGGTTTCTGGCGGAGATCCTGGGATTCCGGGATATGTTTGCAAAATTCTGCACACAATTTATCGTGCTGGCGTTGAATTATATCTTTAGTAAATTTATTATTTTTACCACAGGTAAAAGGATTGGAGGTAGCAAATGATGACTTTGGATGAGGCAGTGAAGAAAGTCCGCCCTCTGGATGAAAAGGCTATGGAGGGGGCGAGAAAGAGATGGGACAGTATTGCAAAGCCCCTGCATTCTCTGGGAGAGCTGGAGAATATGCTGACACAGATCGCCGGTATCACAGGTACACCGGAGGTACGTGTGGAGAAAAAAGCAGTGGTTGCCATGTGCGCGGATAACGGAGTTGTAGAAGAGGGTGTGACCCAGACCGGACAGGAAGTGACGGCTGTTGTGGCTGAGAATTTTCTGGAAGGGACTACTACCTGCTGTGTGATGTGCCGTCAGTGTGGAGCAGAGCTTTTTCCTGTAGATGTGGGAATGGTCACAGATACAAAGGTCCGTACAGATCTTAAGGTTGCCTATGGGACCAGAAATATGACCAGAGAGCCGGCAATGACAAGAGATCAGGCGATCCGTGGCATCGAAGCCGGAATTGCCATGGCAGAGGAGCTGAAGGAAAAAGGCTATCAGGTTCTTGCAACCGGCGAGATGGGCATCGGAAATACCACCACCAGCAGTGCGGTAGCAGCTGTGCTTCTCGGAAAACCGGTGGAAGATATGACCGGACGTGGTGCCGGATTGACCAGTGAGGGGCTTGTCCGGAAGATCAATGCGATCAAAAAGGCGATCGCCCTGAATAATCCGGATCGTTCAGATGCCATTGACGTCCTGGCAAAGGTAGGTGGACTGGATATTGCAGGAATGGCAGGAGTATTCATTGGAGGAGCAGCACTTGGAATGCCGGTTGTCATGGACGGATTTATTTCCTGCGTATCTGCACTGATCGCAGTAAAGATCTGCCCGCAGGTAAGTGATCATATCATTGCGTCTCATGTATCCAAAGAGCCTGCAGCACAGCTGCTCCTGAAGGAGCTTGGCAAGGAAGCGATCATCCACGCAGGCATGTGCCTGGGCGAGGGAACCGGAGCTGTGGCACTGTTTCCGATGATGGATCTGTCCTGTGCAGTATATAATTCCATGAGTACCTTTGGTGATATCAATGTAGAACAGTACGAGGAGCTGAAATAATATGCTGGTTGTTGTAACAGGAGGCAGCGGAAGCGGAAAATCTGCTTTTGCGGAAGAAACCGTACTTTCCTTTGGCGAAGCCAGAAGGATCTATATCGCCACCATGCAGGCTTTTGACGAAGAAAGCCACAGGCGCATCCGCAGACACCGGCACATGCGTGCAGGAAAAGGCTTCGAGACAATTGAAAGATATACAGAGCTGGATGAGTTGCTCATCCCGAAGGACTGCGTGGTCCTTCTGGAGTGCATGTCCAATCTGGTTGCAAATGAGATGTTCCGGGAAGGCGGCTTCCACCCGGAGGTGGCAGAAAAGATCACAGAAGGAGTGAAAAATCTTCTTTCCCAGGCAAAGCATGTGGTGATCGTCACCAACGAGATCTTTTCAGACGGGATCCTCTACGAGGAAGAGTCAGAACAGTACAAAAAAGAGCTGGGACAGATCAACCAGAAGCTGGCAGAGATGGCAGAAGAGGTTGTGGAAGTCGTATACGGGATCCCTGTATGGCATAAAGGAGGAAAGGAAACATGAAAAGCTTATGGAACAGTTTTAAGGCAGCCTTTGCCATGTTTTCAAAGATCCCCATGCCCATGGTGGACTGGAAGAAGGAAAACATAAAATTTATGATGTGCTTTTTCCCCTTTGTGGGTACTGCCATCGGCATCCTGACCTGGCTTGCAGGAGGGGTCCTCGGTGTACACGTAGCTCTGGAGCCATTTTTTCTCGCTGTGATCCTTACTGTGATCCCGGTATTTGTTACCGGCGGCATTCATGTAGACGGGCTTCTGGACACATCGGATGCATTAAGCTCCTGGCAGGAACGCACAAGGAGGCTGGAGATCCTGAAGGATTCCCATGCAGGTGCATTTGCCATTATCACAGCCTGTGTATATTTTATCCTCTGGCTGGGAGCCTGGGATCAGCTCCTTGGAAATTATAACGGGATCTGTATCATGAGCCTGGGCTTTATGATGTCCAGATGTCTTTCCGGGATCGGTGTGATCACATTTCCCAAGGCAAGGACAGACGGGACTGTGGCAGAATTTTCCAGAAATGCGTCAGAGATCGCAGTGCGAAATGTTCTTATCACGATGTTTGTGATCCTTGCAGCGCTGATGATATGGGTAGATCCGGTCCTGGGTGTTCTGGCAGCTGTCAGCGCACTTCTGGTATTTTGGTGGTATCACTATATGGCTTTGAAATATTTTGGAGGGACCACAGGTGATCTTTCCGGATTTTTCCTTTGCATCTGCGAGGTTGTGATGGCACTGGTGCTTGCTCTTGGTGGCACGTTTAATCTGTAATGAAGATTTGGATGAGGTAAAAAAGATATGGAAATGATAATCGGAGGCGCATATCAGGGAAAAGCTGCCTATGCAAAAGCACAGTTCCCGGATGTGGACTGGAAATTCGGAGGAGAGATCACAGAAGAGGAGCTTTTGAAGGCAGCGGGTGTTCTGGGATTTCAGGAATACATAAGAAAAGCTCTGAAGGCAGGAGAAGATCTCACCGGCCTGGCAGAAAAGCTGGCACAGCAGGATCCGGATGTGATCCTTGTCAGTGAGGAGGTAGGCTACGGGATCGTTCCGGCGGATGCTTTTGAACGGCAGTACCGAGAAGCTGTTGGCCGGGTGTGCACTGCACTGGCTGCGAAAAGTAGCAGGGTCACAAGAGTGGTATGCGGGATCGGGACGGTGCTGAAGGATGATTAGATTATATCTGATACGACACGGACAGACACCCGGAAATAAGCTTCAGCGTTATATCGGAACAACGGATGAACCGCTGAGCACGGAGGGAAAGGAATTTCTGGAAAAGCTGACCTATCCCATGCCGGAGGCCCTTTATGTAAGTCCGCTCTGCCGTTGTGTGGAAACTGCGGGGATCCTTTTTCCAGGAAAAAGCTTTCATATTATCGAAGAGCTTTCCGAGTGTGATTTTGGAGAGTTTGAGAATAAAAATTATAAAGAGCTTTCCGGAAATCAGGATTATCAGAGGTGGATCGACAGCAATGGAACGCTTCCTTTTCCGGGAGGAGAAAGTCGAGAAGCGTTTAAGTACCGGAGCCTTACAGGATTTCAGAAGGCTGTCACACAGTGTATCCGCAACAACATAAAGACAGCGGCTCTTGTGATACATGGCGGTACGATCATGAACATTATGGAAGAATATGCGGACAGACCCAGGGCTTTTTATGAATGGCATGTAAAAAACGGCGGCGGTTATCTGGCAGAGCTGGAGCCTGCGCTGTGGCAGAAGGGACGGAGAGAGCTCTGTGTCCGTGAAGCATATATGGAGGGTTAAGTTATGAATGAACAGAAGATCAGTTGGAAACGCAGCGACTTGAAATGGCGTGGAAAACAGGCATTCAAAAAAAATTACTGGTCAGCAGTGCTGGTAAGTCTGGTGCTGGCTATTGTGACGGCAACCGGCGGAAGCGGTGCGGCCACTGGCAGTGCCGGAAATGTGGTAAGTCCGGACTACGGTGTTACAACGTATCGTTTGGGTACGGATATCAATGGTGTTACTTCTTATGCCAGCCATGTATTTCGCTCCCCACTGGCAGTGCTTTTTGCACTTTTGAGTGCCAGTGCCGTGGTAGCTGTGGTTCTGATCGGAATCCTTTTTCATTTCTTTGTGGGAAATGTTTTGGAGGTAGGCGGAAGAGATTTTTACATTGAGAACCTTTATTCTGTACCCGGGCCCGGAAAGCTCCTCAGTGTATTTCGTTCCGGGAATTACGGTAATATCGTAAAAACCATGTTTTTACGGGACCTGTATCTTGTATTGTGGACGCTGCTTTTTATTATTCCCGGAGTGGTAAAATCCTACGAATATAAGATGATCCCTTATCTTCTTGCGGAATATCCGGATATGAGCACAAAGGAAGTGTTTGCAAAAAGCCGTGAGATGATGAACGGACAGAAGATGGACACCTTTATCCTGGATCTTTCCTTTATTCCCTGGTCTGTCCTTTCGGCAATTACGGCCGGGATCGCGGGACTCTTTTATGTATCCCCGTATAAGGATGCAACCTATGCGGAGCTTTATGATACTCTTGCGGCAGGAATGCCGAGAAACGGACAGCAGGTGTATGAAGATGAAAACAGCGGCATTTACTGATAAAATGATCCTTGTGAGAGGTGGCGGAGATCTGGCCACAGGAGTGATCCACAAGCTTCATCAGAGTGGCTATCAGGTCCTGATCCTGGAATGTGACCGTCCAAGTGCCATTCGCCGTCATGTGGCTTTCTGTGAAGCTGTTTATGACGGAACTGCAGAGGTAGAAGGCGTTGTGTGCAGGAGGATCACGGAGAACGATATCCGGACCCAGTGCAGGAAATGCTGGGCACAGGGAGAGATCCCCCTTCTGACAGATACCCATGGAAAATATATCCGCGAACTGGAGCCGGAGGCAGTGATTGATGCCATCCTTGCAAAAAAGAATCTTGGGACCAGCAGGGATATGGCACCACTGACTGTGGGACTTGGCCCGGGCTTTACCGCAGGGGAGGATGTGGATTACGTGATCGAGACCATGCGCGGCCATAACCTGGGAAGAATCATAAAAAAAGGCAGTGCCCTGCCGAATACCGGAGTGCCGGGACTGATCGCAGGGATCGGAAAGGAACGTGTGATCCATTCACCGGCAGCCGGTAACATGAAAAACATCTGTCAGATCGCAGATCTTGTTGAAAAAGACCAGGTGATCGCCATGGTAGGTGATACGCCGGTGAAGGCTACCATTTCCGGCGTGATCCGGGGACTGATCCGGGACGGCTACCCTGTTTTTGAGGGAATGAAGATCGCGGACATCGACCCAAGGGCAGAACAGAAGAAAAACTGTTTTACGATCTCAGACAAGGCGAGGTGTATCGCAGGGGGAGTACTGGAGGTGCTGCTTTCCTGCGGAGTGCTTCCGGGCACGGAGAAAAATATGAGGAACGAGGATCTGTGGCCAATACAGAGCCTGGCTCCCCTGAAAGAAATATGAAGATAAATGGAGTGTGTCATGAAGAAGAATGAAAAAGCCCTTACTGTGGCATTCACAGGAGGCGGCGGAAAGACCAGTCTGATCTTTGGACTGGCAGAAAAATTTTCCGGACAGGGAAAACGAGTGATCGTGACCACAACCACACATATGGCATGGGAACCGGAACGTCCTTTTGCAGAGGCAGAGGACGTTTCGGGAGTATGCCGGCTTATAGAACAATACGGATACGTCATCGCGGCTCATCATAAGGCCGGGCAGCCAAAGATTTCCGGCCCCGAAAAGGAGATCCTGGAAAAGCTGCCCGGCTTTTGTGATCTTCTTCTTGTGGAAGCTGACGGATCCAGGCGCCGGCCCCTTAAAGTACCGGCTGTTCATGAGCCGGTGATCCCTGCTTTTGCGGATATGGTAGTGGGAGTGATCGGTCTTGACTGCATCGGCAAAAGGATCTGTGATACGGCGCACCGCCCGGATGATGTGGCGGGATTTCTGGGAAAGCGTACAGATGAGCCTGTGACATGGATGGATGTGTGGAAGATCATCCGGTCTGAAGACGGATTGCAAAAAGGAGTGGACGGACGAAGATTTCTTGCGTATCTGAACAAGGCAGATACTCTGGAGGATCCTTGTGTGGCGGAGAAGCTTATGGCACAAGGTCAGGAGTCTGGGATCATGGTGATCTGCGGAAGCCTGCAGAGAAGTGTAAACAGCTAGTACAGCGAAAATTAAGTTTCTGCTATATTGACGCAGGATGATTTCTTCATCTGCAAGGCGGAGGAATGAGGCGTAGCGGTGGCTACGACGATTGACGACAACGCAGCAGATGAAAAATCAGGCAAGTCAATATGGCGGTTACTTAATTTTCGCTGTACTAGAATCGAAAGGAAGTGGAGCGGTGATATGAAACTGGGACTGATCATGCTGGCAGCAGGAAACAGCCGGCGGTTTGGAAGCAATAAGCTACTGTACGGGATAGACGGAATGCCGATGTACAGGCATATTCTCCTGGAGCTGAAAAAAGTGAAAGCAGCACTGGAGGAACAGGGGCACAGGTGTGAGATCACAGTTGTCACACAGTATGAGGAGATTGCGCAGGAAGCAGAGAAGCTCGGCGTGCGGTTTCTTTATAATCTGCATCCGGATGAGGGGATATCTTCCTCATTGAAGATCGGGCTGCGGGTCAACCGGGAGATGGATGCTTGTTTGTTTACGGTGGCAGATCAGCCGTGGTTGCGGTGGGAGACGGTTTTTGGACTGGTGGATGTGTTTTTGAGAGATGGGAAGGGAATCGCCTGTGTGGAGCATGATGGGAAGACCGGGAATCCCTGTGTTTTTTCGAAGAAGTATTATGGGGAGCTGATGGAGCTTTCCGGTGATGTCGGAGGGAAGAGAGTGGTTGTGGCACATCGGGGGGATGTGGCTGTGATGAAGGTGGAAGATGGACGGGAGATGGTGGATGTGGATTTTGCGGACGGACGCCGGTGAGGTACCGTCTGGTTTGGGCTGGGGCTTCGTCGGGGGCTGGCTTCTAAGGCGCCGGAAATCTGCTAAAACCGCTGAAAAAAATCCAGAACTCGCTCCTGCGTCGCTCAAACAGCTGGATTTTTTCCAGCAACGCAGATTCCCACCGCCTAAGAAGCGCACCCCTCCTGCAGAGCCAGCCCAAACCAGACGCTACCTCGCCGGCTGACGTGCGAAGGAGTGGAGTGCTAGAGTGAAGGCGTGAGTTTAAAGAATATAGCGAAAAGAGTTGCTGACATGCGAAAGGGGAGATAGGCTAGAGTGAAAGTGTGAAGTTTGTAGAAGCAGAGCATCAACGATGAAAGCACCGTGTCTGAGGAAATTTCACGCATACAAAAGCCAGCAGGGAACCGCCCTGGCGTAGTGGGATGTTCTGCAGGAGTCCTGCTGATTCTTAGGTGGTGTGGTTTCTGCGTTATTCCAAAAAGTTCTGCTGTCTGAGCGGCTTGACGCGAGTTCAGAACTTTTTGGAATGGTTTTAGCAGAAGCCGCAGCACCTTAGAAGCCAGCGGACGACGAAGCCCTTCCCGCTACGCCAGGGCGGTTCCCTGCGTACGTTCATTATTATAATATAGATATTTCCTACATAAAGTGATTCTTAGCCGCTTCTTCCTCAGCCAGACGAACCGTCTCACCGGAAGGATTGGAGATCACTGCTGAAGCTACGATCTCACAAGGCGGGTTTCCCTTTACACTGTCAATGGCAGCTGTAACGGCAGAAACATCACCGGTCAGAAAAACAGTGGCATGTCCACCACACTTTGTCTGCCAGGTAAGAAAAGAAACATCAGAAGTCTTCAGCATCTGGTCGATCACCAGGATTGCATTACTGCTGCCAACAACCTCAACTAAACCAAAAGCACCATAATTCATAAATCCGTCGCCCCCTTTATTTATTGATCGTCATCTTCAGTGCGATCTCAGTATCCTCAGAAGGAGAAGCGATCACAGTATGAGAAACAACCTTACCAAGAGGTTTGGCTGCCTCCAGCGCAACCTCCATAGCTGCATTAACGTCAGAAACAGAACCACGCATCTTGACACAGGCGCCACTCTTCAGACGGTTACGCTCAACACTTTGGATCCTGACATTGGCTGCTTTGGAAGCAGCATCAAGAGCAACAAAACAGGCAACCAGGTTATCAAGCTCAAAAACACCTACAGCCATGCCCTTATAATTATTATCCATAAAAATACCTCCATGCGGAACAGATTCCCAGTGATGTGGTTTTTTGACCGATTTTACGTGGAATCATTACCGTTTTTATGGCTTTATTATAACTTTTTTAGACAAAAATAGCAAGAAATAAATACACGGATAATCAGATAGTTACTGTCCATTCCGTTTTCAGCAACATGCTTCGCGATGTACAGAATTTATGCTGATCGCATAAGTTCGCGCGGTATGTCTCGGGTTTTCTGTGATCTTCGCTCACAAAAAACAGTTTGCGGGATATTACAGTGAACAAACAGTAACGTCTGATATTTCCACAGCAGCCTTACAGGGAAATATTTACTTTGCATATCAGATATAGTATTATTTACAATAGTAAAAAAGCAGGAAGGTGTAAAGAAATGCAGACACATCAAACAGACTTTTCAACAGGAAATGTCTATCGTAACATTATGGAGGTAGCTGTGCCGATGATCATTGCACAGATCCTGAACCTCCTTTACAACATTGTGGATCGGATCTATATCGGAAGGATTCCTGAGATCGGAGCCACTGCACTGACAGGAGTGGGACTGTGTTTTCCTATTATCACCCTGATCACCGCATTTACCTATCTTTTTGGAAATGGAGGAGCACCGCTTTGCTCCATGGAACGGGGAAGAGGAAACCGGGAAGAAGCAGAAATGCTCATGGGAAACACCTTTGTGATGCTGATCGGCACAGGAGTGATCCTGACAGCCATTGGCCTTATCTTTTACAGACCGATCCTATATGCCTTTGGCGCCAGTGATGTAACCTTTTCCTATGCGTCAGACTACATAAGGATCTATCTTCTGGGAACCCTGTTTGTGATGATCACTCTGGGAATGAACCCGTTTATCAACAGCCAGGGCTTTGGAAACACAGGGATGCTCACGATACTGATCGGTGCTGTACTGAACATTCTTCTGGATCCCCTGTTTATCTTTGGGATGCACATGG
This sequence comes from Blautia sp. 2227st1_G12_2227SCRN_220401, assembly GCF_039062885.1. Lineage (NCBI taxonomy): Bacteria > Bacillati > Bacillota > Clostridia > Lachnospirales > Lachnospiraceae > Blautia > Blautia sp. 2227st1_G12_2227SCRN_220401. The sequence goes on from NZ_JBCLNI010000004.1 coordinate 155,072, forward strand.
GAGTCCGGGGAGCGGCTTTGGCGACTATCATTTCCCAGTTCTGTTCCGCCATCTGGGTCTTACGCTTCCTTACAGGAAAAAAGGCGATCCTGAACCTGAAAAAAAGCGCCATGAGGATCTCCTGGAAAAGAGTGGGCAGTATCGTAAGCCTGGGTATGTCCGGTTTTTTTATGGCATTTACAAACAGTCTTGTGCAGGTGGTATGCAATGCCACACTCCAGACCTGGGGTGGTGATATCTACGTTGGTGTCATGACAGTTTTAAATTCTGTCCGTGACATTTTCGCCATGCCGGTCCATGGGCTTACTACAGGTGCTTCTCCGGTCATGAGCTTCAATTATGGAGAAAAAGCATACGACAGAGTCAAAAAAGCAATTAAATTTATTACAGCTGTCTGTGTGATCTATACCCTGGCAGGCTGGGGAATCCTGAAGCTGCTTCCGGAATTTTTCATCCGGATCTTTAACAGCGATCCCGGGCTTCTGGAAAAGGGAGTTCCTGCCCTTCATATTTACTTTTTCGGCTTCTGCTTTATGGCATTGCAGTTTACCGGACAAAGCGTGTTCGTGGCACTGGGAAAGGCAAAAAAGGCCACCTTTTTTTCTCTGCTCCGAAAGGTAGTGATCGTAGTACCGCTGACGCTCCTGCTGCCTTCTGTGAATGGCCTGGGAACAGACGGCGTGTTCTGGGCGGAACCGGTTTCCAACCTTGTAGGCGGCTGTGCATGCTTTTTCACCATGCTGGCGACGGTACTGCCGGAGCTGAACAAACGTAAGGCATAAGACGGGCCGGATAAAGGTTTGCGGGAAATTTTGATATGTGTTAGAATGGACAGGATGATTTTTCTGCAAACTAAGCAGAAATCTTAAGAAGGGCCGGCGTATGGCCGGGCAGGAATGAGAGGAAAACATAATGGCTTTATTTCAGGCATTTCGGGCAGTAAGACCTGCTTCGGAAAAAGCAGAAAAGGTGGCTGCACTTCCCTATGACGTAGTCAGCAGAGAAGAAGCGAGAGAGATCGGGGAAAAAAATCCGGAATCTTTTCTCCATATAGACCGTGCGGAGATGGATCTGGACCCGGAAACTGATCTTTATGATCCGAAGGTTTATCAGAAGGCAAGGGAAAATCTGGATCGTTTCCAGAAAGAAGGGATCCTGATCCAGGATGAGAAACCGAACTATTATCTGTATGAACTGATCCGTAAGGGAAGATCCCAGACCGGGATCGTAGGTGTCAGTTCCATTGATGATTACATGAATGGTGTGATCAAAAAGCATGAGCTTACAAGAGAGGATAAGGAGCAGGATCGCATCCGTCATGTGGATGTCTGTGATGCCAACACAGGCCCTATTTTTCTGGCGTGCAGATATCCGGCAGAGCTTCTTACTCTTATGGAAGAATGGAAAAATGCACATGTTCCTGTGTATGATTTTACTTCCGATGACGAGATCACACATCGTGTATGGGTCGTAGATGAGGAAGAAAAGATCCGGACTATACATAGTCTTTTTGGCGGAATCTCCTCTATCTATATTGCTGATGGTCACCACAGAGCAGCCTCCGCAGTAAAGGTTGGACAGAAGAGAAGAGCGGAGCATCCGGACTACACCGGAAAAGAAGAATTTAACTTTTTCCTGTCAGTGGTATTTCCGTATGACCAGCTGACCATCCTTCCGTATCACAGGATCGTAAAGGATATCAAGGGTATGGAACCCAAAGCCTTTATCGGAAGCATGAAGTTTAATTTTGAGCTGATGGCAATGCCGGGATTTCCATGTAAACCGGTGGAGAAACACTGCTTCGGGCTGTATGTAGACGGAGAATGGTTCCATCTGAAGGCATATCCGGATATCTATGCGGGTAAAGACAGCGTAGGTCAGCTGGATGTGTCTATTCTTCAGGATAAGGTCCTGGGTCCGGTTCTGGGGATCAGTGACCCGCGTACCGATGAGAGGATCCGCTTTATGGGAGGAAACCACAGACTGAAGGATCTGGCAGCAGCTGCAGATGAGACAGGAGGAGCTGCCTTTGCCATGTATCCTACATCCATGGAGGAGCTGATGACGATCGCAGACGAGGGTAAGCTTATGCCGCCAAAGAGCACCTGGTTTGAACCGAAGCTCCGCAGTGGTCTTTTTATCCATAAGCTTTCAGACTGATGCCGGAGGCTTTATAGATTTTTAATAAAATGGTCAGGAAAATCTTAGGAAATCACTACAGATTGCTCACATTTGTCCGGTAAGATACAAGTATATGCTGAGCAAACGCGAAAGAGGGGTTTTCATGACAAACGAACAGTATTACGATTGCATCCAGCCATATCAGAACGCATGTCAGATCATGCGCGCCAAGCTTGAGGTGCTCAACGGAAGCCTGTATCAGAAGTCTTCCGTATCTCCGATCCACAATATCCAGGAACGGATCAAATCCAAGAAGAGCATCGAAAAGAAGCTGGAGAAGCTGGGACATTCGGACAGTGTGCAGAACGCCAAGGATCATCTCCGGGATATCGCTGGGATCCGTGTGATCTGCTACTTTATTGATGATATATACAATCTTGTAAATGCGCTGAAGCGGCAGAGTGAACTGATCTTTATCAGGGAAAAGGATTACATACAGAATCCCAAGCCTAACGGATACCGCAGCTTTCACGTGATCATTGCAGTTCCGGTGTATTATCTGGATACCATGGAGTATTTTCCGGTGGAGATCCAGCTGAGGACGATGACCATGGATCTCTGGGCAAGCATGGAGCACCGTGTCTGTTACAAGAAGCTTCCGGAACACAGGGATGAGCTGGCGGAGGCCTTCTGTCAGTATGCAGATATCCTTGGAAAGATCGAGGAACAGTTTGAAGCCTACAATGAAACAGGAATGCTGGAGGAGATCACACCTGCCCAGATTACTGAGAATCCGACGGAGGGATAGGAATGGAGATCGAAGAGGAATTTATATCCGGTTTCTGCCGTACCATGAACGGGGGCGAAACCGTCTGCTGTGAGTATACACGGCAGGAGGACAGCAGCAGGAAGCTGACCTTTATGGACTGCGCGCATGAAAGATGTGTAAACACAGGCGCCTGTGAGATCTTCAAACAGGCCCATGAGCTGGAGCAGAAATAAAAGATCAAAGAAAAGAAAACAGCGAAAAAGCAATAATGATAAAACAGCAATTATAAAAAATCACAGAATACAGGAGGAGTGAGTATGAAGCACACAGTAGATGCAATGGGGAAACAGTGTCCGATCCCGGTTGTAATGACCAAGAAGATCCTTGACAAGGCAGAGCAGGGAGACGAGATCTTGATCCTGGTAGACAACGAAACAGCAGTAAACAATTTGAGCAGACTTGCCGGAAGTACCGGATGCAGTTTCGTATCCAGAAAAACAGAAGGTGGTTACGAGATCAATATGACAGTAAAATCTGATCCTGCTGCAAGAAGCCAGGCAGAGCCTGAGATCGTCTGCACACCGGCTGTTCCGCAGGGAGATTATACCGTTGCCATCACTTCCGATAAGATGGGAGATGGAGATCCGGAGCTTGGCGGGATCCTGATCAAGGGATTTGTGTATGCGCTGACACAGCTGGAGACACCGCCGTCAGTTATGCTGTTTTATAATGGCGGAGCCAGACTTACTGCACAGGATTCACCATGTATCGAAGACCTTAAGACCTTACAGGAGCAGGGAACCGAGATTCTGACCTGCGGAACCTGCGTGAACTTCTACGGACTGAAGGAACCGGCAGTGGGAACCGTAACAAATATGTATACCATAGCGGAAAAGCTCACAAAAGCAGGAAAAGTGATCCGCCCGTAAACAGAAAAACATATAGAAACAACAAAAGCATATAGAAACTTACAGAAGCAGACAGAAACAAATAGAAATATACAGAAATGCCGCAGAGCCATTTTGAAGCCTGCGGCATTTCTGACATCCAGTTGGTATCTGGTTGATATCCGGTTATGAGCAAGCAACGAAGCGGATCGGGAATATCCGCCTGACTTAGCTCCGAACTTACAATTCCACATCAAGCTGCTGCTGCCACTCAAAATGTGATTAAACATACTCACATCGAGATAATGCGGATTCTCACGAATACCGCTTACTGTTTCTTT